>CAYPUS010000040.1:0-6049 GCA_964413815.1 uncultured Aquabacterium sp.
CAGCGCCATGCTGTCGCCGGGCCATGCGCACCAGGTGCTCAGGCTGGCCGAGGCCCACAGCTTCCACATCCTCGAAGACGACATTTACGGCTTCCTGGCGCCACCCCATGCCACCCGCCTGGCCGTGCTGGATGAGCTTCAACGGGTGATCACGGTGGGCAGCTTTTCCAAGATCCTGAGTCCCAGCTGGCGTGTCGGCTACATCGCCGCACCCGAGCCACTGGTCGAGCGCATCACCAACACCAAGCTGCTGACCACGCTGACCACCGCACCGGTGCTCGAGCAGGCGCTGGCCATCTGCCTGGAGCAGGGCCAAATGCGCCGGCATGCCGAACGCGTCATGCAGCAACTCGATGAAGCGCGCTCACGGTGCATCCCGCTGGTCCGCCAGGCGGGCTGCCATTTCGCGGCTGAACCGCAGGGCATGTTCGGCTGGATCGACACCGGCATGGACACCGAACGCTTGACCATCCCGATGCTGGACGCCGGCTGGCTGATCGCGCCGGGCGCGCTTTTTCATGCGCAGAGACGGCCTTCCACGCTGATGCGCATCAACTTTGCCAGCTCGCAGGACGCGCGCTTCTGGAAGACGCTGCACGGCATGCGGGCGCGTCACAGGGGCTGAGGCCGGTGGCCGGCCCTCCGCGGGTTCTAGCCCAGCGAAGCCTCACGCCGGCGGCGGCAGGCCACGCCGGCCACCATCACGCCACCCAGCGCCCACAGCGCCACCGTGGACGGCTCCGGCACCGGGCTGAGCGTGACCTGCAGGCTCACGTCGTGAAAGCCATAGGCCGTGAGCGCCCCCAAGGACGTCCCGACCTGGTACCACTGCTGCGGATCGAACACCTCCGTGTTGCTCAGCTGCAGATCCGACTTCATGTCGTAAGTCAACAGCACCGGCGCCCTGATATCCAGGATGTCCAGCGGCGTGAACACCTGGTGGAAGGGCTGGAAGTTCACGGCCGCCATGAAGCCCACCGTCTCCAGCTCCGGACTCTGAAAGAGCCCCACCGGGTCCAGGAACACGCCCTCGCCCAGGCCCTCGACGAACAGGGTGCCGCTCAGGTTGGCATACTCGAAGACAGGCAGGCCAAAATGGTCCAGCTTGCCGAGCGATTCGGTGTCCGCTGTGGCCCGCAGGCTGAACCGCGCGCCCTCGATGAACTGTTCGCCCAGCTCGAAATCGGCGGTACCGGAGAAAACGAACTCGATCGGCTCGGCCTGTGCGGCGGTGCTGGACACGGCCATTGCCAAGGCAGCCAGATAGGGCTTGACCTGCTTGTTGATGCGCACTGAAGGAACTCCCTGGGCGCCGCGCACCATGCGCGGAAGATGCGGCAGTGTGCCCTTTCGCGACACCCCCGCCCATCGGCATATCCCCGCAAGCCGCATGCGCAAGCGATCAGATCGTCTGCAGCCCCTGTTGCAGCCGCAGCGCCACGTCGTGGGCCTCCGACATCACGCGCTGGACGATGGCCTCCACACTGAGCACATCCCGCACCAGGCCCTGCGATTGCCCGATCAGTTGCACGCCATGCTCGTGGTCGGCCTCGTGGATGGCCTTGCGCATGGCCAAGGTCGCCGCCCCGAAGTAGGCCACCTTGACCGCGCCCACCAGGCCTTGACCCATGGCGTCCCTGGCCAGCGAGGTCAAGGGCGTGTCCAGCTCATGCGCGGCGGCCAGCGAGCGGGCGATCACCCGGGGCGGGCTGAGCTTGCGCGCCGTGTACTTGCGCCCGCCTGGCGTGGCCATCACGCGGCAGGGAAAGGTGTCGAAGTTGCTCGAATAAATGGTCTCTTCGGCGGCCTTGTCCACGACCAGTTGCTTGGTGGCGGCATGCATCGGGCTTTCCAGCGAGCTGGCCAGGCGCGTGCCCATGGCCACGGCATCCGCACCCAGCGCCAGCGCCGCCATCAGGCCGCGGCCATCGGCAAAGCCACCCGCCGCGATGATCGGCAGGTCCGGCGTCATGTCGCGCACGGCGGGGATCAACACCATCGAGGTCACCTTGCCGCCATGCGCCGCCGCTTCATGCCCGGTGACGATCAGACCATCGACGCCGCTGTCGATCGCCGAACGGGCGTGCTTCTCGTTCGAGATGGTGGCGATCACCTTGCCACCATAGGCGCGGGCACCTTCGATGACCCACTCGCCCTTGCCCATCGACACATTGATGACCGGCACGCGCTCCTGCAGGGCCACGCGCGCGCAATCGGCGGCGCCGGGCAGCATCAGGCTGCACCCCACGCCGAAAGGCCGGTCGGTCAGGCTGCGCACTTCACGGATGGCTGCGCGGCACTCTTCGGGCGACAAGGCGCCGGACGCCAGGATGGCGAAGCCGCCCGCATTGCAGACGGCGGCCACCAGACGGGGCACGGCGATGTAGGTCATGCCGGGCAGCACGATGGGGTGTGCAATGCCCAGCATCTCGGTCAGGCGGGTTTTCATATGGTCCAAAACGGGGTCGTGCGGCGTCCAGGGTGTCGCGCAGATGACATTTTCTCAGCCCTTGCTTGAGGGGGGCGAACAGCATGTCCAGGGGGGGACGCAAGCCGTCATCCCGCGTGTGTCCCCAACAATGCCGGAAGTATGCCGTCCAGGCTCACCTACAAGTTTTCAGGAGTCCCCACTTGAGCACCTCGTTTTCCCGCCGCCGCTTCCTGGGCACCGCCGCACTGCAATCGGCCGCCGCTTTGGGCCTGTCCTGTGTCGCCCTGCCCTCGGCGCGGGCCGCCGCCGCGCGCAGCTTCGATGACGCCATGGCCGCCCCGCGGGCCCCGCTGGGTCAGCTGGGCCGCGTGCCCGCCATCGTGATCGGCACGGGCTATGGCGGCGCCGTCACGGCCTTGCGCCTGGCGGAGGCCGGCACACCGGTGCTCATGCTGGAGATGGGCCAGCTGTGGACCAAGCCGGGCAGCGATGGCCGCATCTTCAGCAAGACCCTGGGCCCGGATGGCCGCGCGATGTGGTTCAAGGACAAGACGGAAGCGCCGCTCAAGACTTTGCTGAACCTGGACATCATCGACAGCAAGATCGACCGCTATGCGGGCGTGCTCGACCGCGTGAACTACGACGAGATGTCGGTCTACGTGGGCCGCGGCGTGGGCGGCGGCTCCCTGGTCAACGGCGGCATGGCCGTGACGCCACCGCGCTGGTACTTCGAAACCATGCTGCCTGGCGTCGACGCGGCGCAGATGTACAGCACCTACTTCCCGATGGCCAACGCGCAGCTGGGCGTCAACCTGGTGGATCCGGCCTGGTTCGAGAAGGCCGCCTGCTACCGCTATGCCCGCGTCTCGCGCGACCAGGCGCACAAGGCCGGCTACAAGACCGTCTTCGTGCCCAGCGTCTACGACATGCAGTACATGCAGCTGGAAGAGGCCCGCAAGGTGCCCCGCTCGGCCCTCGCCCAGGAGGTGATCTACGGCAACCACGCCGGCAAGCTGAGCCTGGACAAGACCTACCTGGCCGATGCCGTGGGCACGGGCCGCGTGCGCATCCACACCCTGCACGAGGTGCGCCGCATCGAGCAACTGGCCAATGGCGACTACCTGCTGACCGTGCGCCAGATCGACGCGCGCGGCAAGGTGCTGGCCACGCACCAGATCGCCTGCGGCAAGCTCTTCCTCGGGGCGGGCAGCCTGGGCACGACGGAACTGCTGGTGCGCGCCCGTGAGACCGGCACCCTGCCCCTGCTCAACCAGGACGTGGGCCAGGGATGGGGTCACAACGGCAATGTGATGGCCGCCAAGACCAACCACATCTGGAACACCACGGGCGCGGTGCAATCGACCATGCCGGCCATGGGCATCAACGACTGGGACAACCCGGTCAACCCGGTCTTCGCGGAAATCACGCCCATGCCCACCGGCTTCGAGAACTGGGTCAGCATGTACCTGGCGATCACGCGCAACCCCGAGCGCGGCCACTTCACGTACGACGCGGCCAGCGACTCGGCGCGCTTGCGCTGGCGCCGCGACCAGAACACGCCCACCGTGCAGTCGGCCAAGGCCATGTTCGACCGGATCAACAGCGTGAACAACACCAAGTACCGCACCGACCTCTTCGGTGGCGGCAAGGTGTTCGCCGATGACTTCTGCTACCACCCGCTGGGCGGCTGCGTGCTGGACAAGGCCACCGACAACGTGGGCCGCGTCAAGGGCTACCGCGGGCTGTACGTGACGGACAGCTCGCTGATCCCAGGCAGCATCGGCGTCAACCCCTTCGTGACGGTCACGGCGCTGGCCGAACGCAACATCCGGCGCGTGCTGGCTCAGGATTTCGGCTGAGCTGGCTTCAGGCGGGCGCCCGCGCGCGCTGGCGCCGGTTGAGCCAGAACAGCAAGGTGCTGTAGAGCGCCGTCGTGTCGATGGGCTTGGCCAGATGACCGTTCATGCCGGCTGCCATGCAGGCTTCCCGCTCGTCCTGCAGCACGCTGGCGGTCATCGCGATGATGGGCAGCTCGCTGTGGCGCAGGATCTGGCGGATGGTCCGGGTGGCCACCAGGCCGTCCATCTCGGGCATGTGCACGTCCATCAGCACCAGGTCGAACTCGTGGTGACGGCAGCGCTCGACCGCCTCCAGGCCCGTCCTGACGGTCGTGGGCACCATCCCCGCCAGCATCAGCAACTCGCTGGCCAGCAGGGCGTTGATGGCGTTGTCCTCGGCCAGCAGCACCCGTGCGCCCGCATGGCTGCGCTTGAGGATTTCCTGCGGCGGCTCCACTGAGGCCGGCGTGGAGGTGTCCAGCTTCTCGACCGCCAGGTCGGCGGCAGGCAGGGTGGCCAGCGCCGCCTGCGCAGCGGGGGCCGCACCCGGCTTGAAAGGGATGGCGCACCAGAAGATGCTGCCCTTGCCTTCTTCGCTGACCACACCCATCTGGCCGCCCATCAACTCCGTCAGGCTGCGCGTGATGGCCAGACCCAGCCCGGTCCCCCCGAAGCGGCGCGTGGTGGAATCATCGGCCTGCACGAAGGCGTTGAAAAGCTTGTTGAGCTTGTCGGTGGGGATGCCCACGCCCGTGTCGTGCACCTCGATGTGCAGGATGGTGCGGGTGTCGTTGTGGCCACGGGCCTTGACCACCAGGCGCACCTCCCCGCGCTCGGTGAACTTGACGGCGTTGCTCAGCAGGTTGATGAGAACCTGCGACAGCCGGGTGGCGTCGCCACGCAGGTAGGCGGGGCAGCCTTCTGCATCCAGGTGCAGGCCGATGCCACGCGTGCGCGCGCTGTCGAAGACCAGCGCGATGGCGCGCTGCAGCTGGCTGGGCAGATGGAAGTCGTCCTCGCTGAGGGTGAACATGCCGGCCTCGATCTTGGACAGGTCCAGCACGTTGTTGATGATGTCGAGCAGGTGCTCGGCCGCCTGCTGCACCGCGCGCAGGCGCTCAGCCTGACCGGGGAGAACGGGTGATTGCTGCATGAGATAGGTCATGCCCATGATGGCGTTCATGGGCGTGCGGATCTCGTGGCTCATGTTGGCGATGAAGGCGCTCTTGGCCCGGGTCGCGGCCTCGGCCTTGTCACGCGCCTGACGCAGCTGTTCGGTGCGCTCGGCAATCTTGTCTTCGAGCTGATCGCGGTAGGCGGCCAGCTCGGCCACGCGGGCCTGCAACTGGCCGTGCATGTCATTGAGCGAGCGGGACAGGGCCTCGATCTCGTCGGCGGAATCGAGCGCCACATCGAACTGCGTGGCCCGGCCTTCGCGCAGCGCCACGGCGTTGCGCGCCAGATCGCGCAGGGGCCTGGACACGCGCGCGGCCAGCCACCAGCTCAGCAGCATGAAGCCGCCGGATGCCAGCAGACCGCCAAGCAGCATGCGACGCCACAAGGCATCGGCCGGGCCGAACACCTGCGCGGGATCCTGCCGCATCACCATGATCCAGGGCTCGGCGCCCTGCTGGGGGACCGACAGGCCGACCTGCGCGGTCGCCGTCAGACGCGTGCCGATGTCGGGCCACAGGACCAGATCGGCCTTGCCTTCGGCCCCCACCGCGTCCAGGCCGGGCGGGCGCATGCGCTCGCCCAGCAAGGCGCGCGGGCCGATCAG
>CAYPUS010000040.1:6059-15007 GCA_964413815.1 uncultured Aquabacterium sp.
GCCTTTGGGGGTCAGCAGCAGCGTCTGCTCCAGCGTGGCCTCGCGTGCGACCAGCGCGGCATGCATCTGCCGGATCCATTGCCAGTTCAGCATGCCGACGATGACGCCAATGGTCTGCCCGTCGAAATCCAGCACGGGCACCGCGATGTCGATCAGTTGAGGGGGCCTGCCATCCTGGTCCAAAGGCAGAAAAGGGGCCAGCGGGCCGGCCCACTGCGGCTGTCCGATCCAGGTGCCCCGCAGGCCGTTCTGGAACCAGGGCTGCTCGCTGACATCCTGGCCTTCCAGACGCGCGCCGGTGGCCGTGGTGATGATGCCTTTGGCATCGGCCATGGCCAGCCATTCGAACTCGGTGTGGTCGGAACGCAGGCGCTCGAGCAGCAGCCGGACGCTGCCCGGATCCATCAGGCCGTTGGCGATCTCCGGCAAGGACGCGGCCTGCTGGATCTGGCTTTGGCGCTCGGCCAGGGCCGAAGAGATGATCTGGCCCATCACCCGCGCCTCGCGCTTGACCGACTTGCTCACCGCCTCCTGCAGCTGCGCGCGCTGGCCCTGCGCGACCCAGAAGGCCAGCGCGACAGCGAACAGCACACCGCTCAAGCCCGTGACCCATGCGAAGCGGGCCCGCAGGCTGCGATGAGGCAACAGTGAACTCAAACGATCGGTGTAAAACATGATGATGGAGTGGCCGCCCGGAGCGGTTCGCGCCATACTCTGGTTCTCTTCATGGGTGCAACCTGTACGCGGCAGGCTGCCTGGTTCTGGCGTCACGCTCCCCGCTTCTGGCGTGAACCCGCATCAAACCACAAAATCGCTGGGGCATGATCAAAACTCCGTTGCATTCGATCCGCTGGCTGGCACACCCTACCCTGGCCGCGGCGGTTGTGGCAATCCTGGCACAGTGCCCCGCGGCACAGGCCCGCGAACTGGTGGTGGCCACGGTCAACAACGGCCACATGATCGCCCTGCAGCGGCTGGGGCCCGAGTTCGAGCGGGCAAACCCTGGCATTCGGCTCAAATGGGTGGTTCAGGAAGAAGGCGCCCTGCGCCAGCAAATCACGCGCGACATCACCACCGGCTCGGGCCGCTTCGATGTGATGACCATCGGCGCCTACGAAACGCCCATCTGGGGCAGGCGCGGCTGGCTCAAGGCCATCGAGCCGAGCAAGGCCTACGACATCGACGACCTGCTGCCCCCGATTCGCCAGGCCTTGACGCATCAAGGCAAGCTCTTCGCCCTGCCCTTTTATGGCGAGAGCTCCATGACCATGGTGCGCACGGACCTGCTCAAGGCCGCCGGCATCAAGCTGCCGGCCCAGCCGAGCTGGGACCAGATCCGGGCCGCGGCACGCCAGCTGCATGCGCCTGACAAGGGCGTCTACGGCATCTGCCTGCGCGGCAAGCCGGGATGGGGCGAAAACGTGTCCCTCGTCTCCACCATGGTCAACGCCTATGGCGGCCAGTGGTTCGACATGAACTGGAAGCCGCAGCTCGACACCCTGGCCTGGCAGGCCGCCCTCACGCTCTACACCGAGCTGCTGACGCAGTGGGGCCCGCCCGGCGCCTCGGCCAATGGCTACAACGAGAACCTGGCGCTGTTCATGGCCGGCCGCTGCGCGCTGTGGGTGGACGCCACCGTGGCCGGCTCCTTCGTGAACCGCGCCGACATGTCCAAGGTCGCGGGCAAAGTGGCCTTCCTGCAAGCGCCATCAGCCATCACGAGCAAAGGATCTCATTGGCTGTGGACATGGGCGCTGGCCATCCCCGCCACATCGCGCCAGCCTCAGGCTGCCCAAGCCTTCATCGAATGGGCCACCTCCAAGGACTATGTCGAACTGGTGGCCCGCGATCTCGGTTGGGCGGCCGTGCCCTCGGGCACCCGGGCATCGACGTACCGGCTGGGCCCTTTCCAGCGCTCCAACAAGCATGCCGAAGTGGAGCAGCAGGCCATCGCCACCGCCGACCCGCAGGATGCCACCTTGCCACGCTCGCCCTATGTGGGTGTGCAGTTCGTCGCCATCCCTGAGTTCCAGTCCATCGGCACGGCAGTGGGGCTGCAGCTCACCCAGTTGCTGCACGGCAAAACGACCGTGCCCGCGGCACTGGAGAGGGCGCAGCGCATGGTCGAAGGCAAAATGCGCGAGGCCGGCTATCACAAGACCCAAGCCGAGCCGGCACCTGCGGTGGACAAGGGCACAGGCCAAGGCAAGCGCCGGCAGTTGAGCCCTGCCAGCAAGGCCAGCAAGACCAACAAGGCCTCCAAGGGCGCCAAGGCGCCCGCCCGGCCGCAACACAAAGGCCGGGCGCACAGCAAACCGCCTGTCACCCGCCCATCGCGCTGACCAGGCGCCGCACGGCCGCATCCATCTCGTCCTGGTGCGTGTTGGCGTAGCCCATCACGAGCCCGTTGAAGCCACCCACACCGCCTGTTCCATACTGGCTCAAAGGCCTGGGGCTCAGCCCCTTGGCCGCGGCCCGCTGGGCCAGCAGCGCGTCATCCATGCCGCCCTGCCCGGCCGCCGGCATGCTCAGCACCAGGTGCATGCCAGCCTGTCCGCCCAGCAGCACCGAATCGGGCAGGGGCCAGTGCTTCAGCAGGGCCTCGCGCAAGGCCTGTTGGCGGATGGCGTAGAGCTTGCGCATCCGCCGCAGATGCCGCGTGAAATGACCTTCATCGATGAAGGCGGCCAGCGCGCGCTGCTCGACCAGCCGCCCGCCGCGCACCAGCGCGCCCACCACGCCTTCGACCTGATCGGCCAGCACCCGGGGCCACACGACGAAGCCCAGACGCAGCGCCGGGAACATCGACTTGCTGAAGGTGCCGAGGTAGACCACCGGGGCGTCGCTCACCTGGCCTTGCATGGCGGACAAGGGCGGGCCGTCGTGGCGGAACTCGCTGTCGTAATCGTCCTCCAGGATCCATGCGCCAGCCTGCCGTGCCTGCTCGATCAGGTGCATGCGACGCGGCAGGCTCAACACAGCGCCCAAGGGATATTGGTGAGCGGGCGTGAGGTAGATCAGGCGTGGCGGACGGGTTTGCCACCAATCCGCCGGCGGTGCCATGCCCTGGGCGTCCACGGTAACGGGCTGCAGGGCCAGCCCCGCCTGCTGGAAAGCCGTGCGTGCGCCACCATAGCCCGGGTGCTCGATCCACACCCTGTCACCCACATCGGCGAGCACCTGGGCACACAGTTCCATGCTGTGCTGGGTGCCTTGCGTGATGGTGACCTGGCCGGCATCGCAGCGCACCCCACGTGAGGCACGCACATAGGTCGCCACAGCCTGCCGCAACTCAGACTCGCCCTGCGCATGGCGGTAGGCGAGCTCCTCGCCGACCGACTGGCGCGCCGCCCGCTCGCACAGGCGCTGCCACTGGCGCAATGGAAATGCGTCGAGCGCCGGCATGCCTGGCATGAAGGGGCGCTGCTCATCCTCGGGCGTGCGACGGCGGTCGAAGCCCTGGACACGCCGGGCCAGCATCATGGAGGCCAGGGGCTCGGGCCCGCCAGCACCGCCACCGCCACCACCACCGCCACCCGCATGGCCGACTTGCGCCACCCCCAGCGCCGTCACCACCGTACCCAAGCGGCTGGCCTGCACATAGCCTTCCGCCGCCAGGTGCTCATAGGCATGGATCACGCCGTTGCGCCCCATGTTGAGATCACGCGCCAGATCGCGGCTGGACGGCAGCACCGCGCCGGCCTGGAGCCGGCCATCGGTGATGGCCTTCTTCAAGGTTCCGTACAGGGCGCGTTGCAAAGGCTTGCGCTGGACTGCGGCCTGGGCGCGGAAAAGCCCCAGGTCGAGCAGCAGGTTCAGATCGGTCATGAGGGCGCGGCCGTCGTGGCTCTATGGAGTTCTTCTTTTGTGGTTCTTTCGATGGTGCCACACCTGGCCTATCGTTTGGACGCATCAGCAACCCATTTTCAGAACCCATTTCAAGAAAGAGAGCGCAGCAGTGCAGACCCCGGCCCCCTTCCCCTCCAGCCAGATCCCTTCCGCGCCAGGCCAGGCCCCGGGCGCGGGTCCTGCCAGTGAACGCGCCCGGATCAAGGCCAAGGCGGATCGCGCCCGCTATGACGCCGCCACCATCCACGCCATCGTCGACGACGCATGGTTGTGCCATGTGGCCTTCGCCTGCCCCGATGTGATGTGCATGCCGACGGTCTGCTGGCGCATCGGTGACCATCTCTGCATCCACGGCTCGAACGGCAGCCGCATGATGAAGCACCTGGCCAGCGGCGCGCCGGCCTGCGTCAGCATCACCCACCTCGACGGCCTGGTGATGGCGCGTTCGGCCTTCTCGCATTCGATGAACTACCGCTCCGTGGTCATCCACGGCGCCTTTGAGGTGGTCGCCGACGCCGACAAACCGGCGGTGCTCGAAGCCTTGACGGAGCACATCGCCACCGGCAGATCGCGGGATGCGCGCACCGCCGACATGAACGAGCTCAAGGCCACGACGGTGCTGGCCATCCCCTTGTGGGAGGCTTCAGCCAAGATCCGTGAAGGCGGCCCCAAGGACAAGGCCGAAGACCTGGCCTTGCCCGTGTGGGCCGGCGTGCTGCCGCTGCGCGAACAACGGCTGGCGCCGCAGGCCGAGGCAGGCTGCGGTGACACGCCGCCGGCCTATGTCACGCAATGGGCCCACTCCTGAAGACCCTTACAGCGATGCCGCCAACGCGTCGCCCAGCAAGGCGGCATCTTCGCGAGGATCCCAGTCCCAATGCGCCAGCATGGGCGCCTGCAGATGGGCCCGCAGCGTGGCCACATTGGCCGCCTGTTCCGGCATGTCGGGGTCGATCACATTGGCGATCCAGCCAGCCAGCGTCAGCCCGCGCGCCAGGATCGCTTCTTGCGTCAGCAAGGCGTGATTCAGGCAGCCCAGCCGCACGCCCACGACCAGGATCACCGGCAGGCGCAGGCGCTGGGCCAGATCGGCCGAGGTCTCGAACACGCCGGCCTGCTCGCACAGCGGCACGATGAAGCCACCCGCGCCTTCCACCACCACCGCGTCGGCGTGCTGGCACAGGGCATGAAAGCTCGCCTCGATGTGCGAGAGATCGATCTGGACGCCGGCCCGCCGCGCGGCGATGTGGGGCGAGACCGGCTCCGGCAGCGCATAAGGATTGTCGAAGGCCGGCGGCACACGCAGGCTCGATGCCGCGCGGATCTGGGCGACATCCTCATTGAGCCACTGACCGGGATGGCCGGGCGGCCCGGCGACCCAGTCGCAACCGGCCGCCACCGGCTTCATGCCGACCACCCGGCCATGCCCGAGCTGGCGCAGGGCATGGATGAGCGCGCAGGTGGCGCGGGTCTTGCCCACGCCAGTGTCCGTGCCGGTGATGAAGTAGGAAGGCATGAGCGGCAACGAGGCGAAAGAAAGAAAGAAAGCGCCGGTCAAGGCACCGGCACCAGCGGCTGACCGCCGCCGGGCAAGGCATCGAGCTCGGCCAGCACCTGGTCGAGCACACGCAGCAGGCCGTCGGCCAGGAAGCGCTGCGCATCCGGCGTGAGCACATATGGCGGCATCACATACAGCGTGGCACCGATGGGCCGGATCAGCAAGCCCGCCTCGAGCCCGGCCTGGTGCATGCGGGCCGCGAAGGTGGGCGCGTCGGTGTCGATGTCCCAGGCCCAGATCATGCCCAGGTGCCGTGCCGCCTTGACACGGGGATGGCGCCGCAGCGGCTCGGTCAGCGCGTTGAAATGCGCGGCCGCCAGCCGGTTGCGTCCCAGCACATCCAGGCCCTGCGCGTCCTTGGCCGCGAAGGTGTCGAGCACGGCCAGCGCGGCCCGGCAGGCCAGCGGGTTGCCGGTGTAGGAGTGCGAATGCAGAAAGCCGTGCGCGGTGCGGTCATCCCAGAAGGCGGCGTAGATCTCATCCGTCGTGAGCACGACGGACATCGGCAGCACGCCGCCGGTCAGGCCCTTGCTCAGGCAGATGGCATCGGGACGCACGTGCCTGCCTTCACCATCAGGGCCATCAGGCAGCCGCGCCTGCTTGTGTGCGAACAGCGTGCCGGTGCGGCCGAAACCCACGGCGATCTCGTCGGCGATCCAGTGCACCTCGTACTGGTCGCACAGGCGGCGCACGGCCAGCAGGTAGTCTGGCGGGTACATGCCCATGCCCGCGGCGCCTTGCACCAGCGGCTCGAGGATGAGGGCGGCCGTCTGCGCATGGTGCGCGGCCAGATGGGCCTCCAGGGCCGCGATGCAGGTTTGCAGATGGCCTTCAGGCGACACCCCGGGCGCGGCGTAGCGGGGATCGGGTGAAGGCAGCGTCGCGCTCAGGCGCAGCAGCGGCGCATAGGCTTGACGGAACAGCGGGATGTCGGTGACGGACAAGGCGCCCGCGGTCTCGCCGTGGTAGCCGCCTTGCAGGCCGATGAACTGGTTCTTGCCGGCGCGGCCTCGGTTGCGCCAGCTGTGCGCGCTCATCTTCAGCGCGATCTCGGTGGCGCTGGCGCCGTCACTGGCATAAAAGGCGTGGCCCAGGCCGGTGAGGGCCGACAGCCGCTCAGACAGCTCGACCACCGGCGGATGCGTGAGACCCGCCAGCATGGTGTGATCGAGACGGCCCAGCTGGTCGGTGATGGCCTCGCGGATCGGCCCGAAGTTGTGGCCGAAGAGGTTGACCCACCACGAACTGACGGCATCGAGGATGCGATGGCCCTGATCGTCAATGAGCCAGGGCCCGTCTGCCGCGACGATCGCGCGCGGCGGCAGGCGCTCGTGCGACTTCATCTGCGTGCAGGGATGCCAGACAGCCTGGCGGCTGCGTTCAGCCAGACCGGCCCCGGCAGCAGGCGGGCGGGTCATCCGGGCTCAGACCTCAGGCCGGTAGACGCAGCGGTCACCCGCCGCGCGCGAGACTGCCACGGCAGACACCTGCGGGATCTGCTGGCGGGCCTGCGAATAGATGAAGACGCACAGGTTCTCCAGCGTCGGCGCGCCAATGCCAGGCACTTCGTCAAGGAAGTGGTGGTCGAGCTGGTCGCGGATGCTGGCGATCACGCCGCGCAGCACCGCCAGGTCGACGACCATGCCGGACTCGGGCTGGCGTGGCCCCTTCACGAAAATCTCGCCCGTGTAGGTGTGGCCATGGATGCGCCGGCTGCCCGCGGCTTCCTCGGGCGACACCTTGCGCTTGAGCGTGTGCGCGGCATCGAAAGTAAAGGTCTGGCTCAACTCGAACATCAACATTCCTTGAAGCCGGGCAATCAGCGGATGCCCAGTGTCTTGTGAGTCTGCACGCTCAGCAGCCATCGCGGGTGGTCCAGGCACCATTGAACCGCCCATGCCATGGCTTTTTGCCGGGCGCCGGGCAGCGCGCTGTCCATGGCCTGCACACGCAGCTGCGCAAAATCCATCTGCTCGAAGGCCAGCAGATCGGCGTCGGTGAAGCCGGCTTGTGGCACCACGACCTTGAGTTCGTGCCCGCGCTGCTGCACCAGGGTCGAGCCCGCCTTGGGGCTGACGCAGACCCAGTCCAGGCCCTCGGGGGCCGCAATGGTGCCATTGGTCTCGACGGCGATCTCGAAGCCCTCGGCGTGCAGCGCCTCGATCAGCGCCGCATCGACCTGCAGCAAGGGCTCGCCGCCCGTCAACACGGCAAAGCGCTTGCCCTGCCCGCCAGCCGGCGTGGCCGGCCAGAAGCTGGCGATGCGCTCGGCCAGCGCCTGTGCGGTGGCGAACTTGCCGCCGCCCAGGCCATCGGTGCCGACGAACTCGGTGTCGCAGAACTGGCAGACGGCCTCGGCCCGGTCGGCCTCGCGGCCTGTCCACAGATTGCACCCCGCGAAGCGGCAGAA
This sequence comes from uncultured Aquabacterium sp., assembly GCA_964413815.1. Lineage (GTDB taxonomy): Bacteria > Pseudomonadota > Gammaproteobacteria > Burkholderiales > Burkholderiaceae_C > Aquabacterium. The sequence continues at coordinate 13,877 of CAYPUS010000040.1, forward strand.
CACCGCGGGCCGGCCCGCATGCGTGCCCTCGCCCTGCAAGGTGTAGAACATCTCTTTAACGCTGTAAGCCATCTGCCTTCCGATCCTCAACCGCCTCGACTCTCACTTCAACCACACGCCACGCCGTCAGGCGGCGCCGCGCAAGCCGGTCCACCACACGGCCAGTGCCGAACACAGCACCAGACCCGCATAGGTGAGCATGGCCCCGTCGCGGCCCGTCAAAACCAGACCCAGCACCAGCACCAGCGCATTGCCCGCCGCCGACCAGCGTACCTGCCGCCACCAACCGGCGCTGCGCAAGGCCTTCCACCACAGCAGCCGGGCCAGGCTGGGCACGAGCAGGGCCATGGCCACCGCCGGCAGGAAAAAATTGAACGCGTGGTTCAGGGCGTCGAAAAAACCCATGCCTGTCCTTCAGCGGGGATGAAGCGGGAGGATGGCGGCCCGGCTCACATGCCAAGCCGCGCAATCCGGTCGCCATTTAACGAGACTCGACGGGAAATCCCGCACAAGGTCTTCCCAGGGGTGTCACCCGGACAAAACACGGGATTTTATAATCTTGGTCCATGACCGTCCTCACCCTGGGTTTGAACCACACCACCGCCGCCGTTGATCTGCGCGGCCGGTTCGCCTTCGCGGTCGACCAACTGGCTCCCACGCTGCAGGGCCTGCACACCCGCCTGACCCGCGCCACCCAGGCCGAAGTGGCCCTGCTGTCCACCTGCAACCGCACCGAGCTGTACTGCGCCAGCAGCAGTCTGGTGGGCCCCACGCACGCGCTCAAGCAGACGGCCGTCGAATGGCTCTCGGGCATCGGCGGCGTCTCGCACGACGAACTGCTGCGCCACACCTATGTGCTCGAAGGCGGACAGGCCGCGCGCCACGCCTTCCGCGTCGCCAGCGGGCTCGATTCCATGGTGCTGGGCGAGCCCCAGATTCTCGGCCAGATGAAGCAGGCCGTGCGCGAGGCCGACACCGCCGGCACCCTGGGCACGACGCTGCACCAACTCTTCCAGCGCAGCTTTGCGGTGGCCAAGGAGGTGCGCAGCTCCACCGAGATCGGCGCGCACTCCATCAGCATGGCCGCCGCCGCCGTGCGCCTGGCCTCGCAGCTCTTCGAAGACCTGGGCC
>CAYPUS010000041.1:0-14841 GCA_964413815.1 uncultured Aquabacterium sp.
CCTTCGGTCAGGGTGCTGCCGTCATCCAGTTGCAGCAGCGGCACCGAGCCCTTGGGGGCGATCTGCTTGTAGTCGTCACCGTTTTCCGTGCGCTTGGCCCGCAGATCGACGCGCACCAGTTCGGCCTTCAGGCCGGTCTCGTGGATCAGGATGTGGGGGACTTGGGAGCAGGCGCCAGGAGAGTAGTAGAGCTTCATGGTGGATCCTTGTTCTAACTGGTAAGTGGAGCCGAACGACAAAAAGGAAATCATGCCGCAGCGACGGCCACTTGTGTGGTGCGGGGTTGCTGATCGCAGGGTGGCGGACCCAGAAAAAAGGCCAGCTGATGCTGGCCTTTGGCAACACTGTCGCGCCTCAGGTTGCGGCGCCGGGGTGCGCGTGTGTCAGAACAGCCCGGCCTGTCCGATCAGCTTGGCGACCCAGTCGGAGACGGTCTTGATCGGCGCTTTCTCGCGGCTTTGCTCGTGCGCGCGGATCACGGCCTTCTTGCCGGAGAAGTCGAGCAGGTTGTCCACGAAGGTCTCGACGCCCAGCAGCTTGGCTTCCTTGATGCCGGTGTCGCCAAAGGTCACGATGGTCAGGCAGTGCGAGCCGTTGATCTCGCGGTAGTTGGGGATGTAGTAGCCCAGGTTCGGCGAGGGCGGCATCTGCGCGACCATCTGGTTGATGTCCTGGCGCCAGAGCACATTGAGCTTGGCCAGGCGCTCTTCCTGCGTGGGGGCGTTGGCGATGTCGGGGTAGAACTTCTGGTACGAGAAGGCCGAGTAGTTGGTGTCTTCCTGGAAGACGGCATAGCCGATGCGGTCATTGGGGAAGATCTTGGCCAGACCCGTGGTCAGCGAGCCGAGGTTCTCGGCGCTGCCGGCACCCGGGTATTTGGTGATCAGCTCGGTGACCAGGCCGTTGGCGCCGTCCAGGCCCCAGACTTCGCGGATCTTGTTGTGCAGCGGCAAAGAAGGGTGCTGCGCCGGCGTGCTGCTGCGCGGTGCCGGGAACAGCGGCCCCGAGTCGGCCAACAGGGCGGCCTTCTTGGCCTGCGTGCCAGTGCGCATCTGGGCGAAGTTGGCGGCCGAACCCGCACCGCCGGCCGAGAAGCCCGTCAGCAGCAGCACCTCGGGCTTGGGCATGTTGGCCGCCATCCAGGCGGTGACGGCCTTGGCGTTGACCGCGCCCTTGTGGTGCCATGCGATGGCGCCGCTTTCGTCGCTGTAGGTGGTGACCTTGTTGCCCGTGTGCACGTCGCCGGTGCAGTAGGTCAGGTAGACGATGTTCCAGCTTTGCGTCTGGGTGCTGGTGAGCGGGTGCAGGCGGGCGGTGAAAGGCGTGACCAAGCCCAGGTGCGCCTGGCGGTTCCAGCCGCTCATGTAGTTGGTGGGGATGCCATCCGGGTTGACGGCCGACAGCAGTACGCCGCCCTTGTTCTCGCACGTGCCCTTTTCCCAGCAGGCGCCGCCGCCTTCGAACATCACGACCGTCTTGGTGGTGAAGGGGGTGCGGTTGACGAAGAAGCGGTAGGGCGAGCCGTTGCCGCAAGACGCGCCGCTGGAGGCGGGCAGCTCGACCATTTCCCATTTGAGATAGGCCGCTTCAACCGCCAGGCTGCAAAGCAGGCTCAGGCCCAGGGCCGCGGATGCGGTTCGGATCAGTTTCGTCAGGGGCATGGGAGGCTCCGCCAGGTTGTTGTGTCCTTTGATTAAGTTTGAAACACAGCGTTTCGTCAGGCGAAGGTTCAACCCTCGGTTGACGGCGCCGCCCCCTAACACGAGGGGGCCGCAAGCGGCATGAACCAGACACAGCCCTGGGCAGCGCGGGCGGGTTATCCCGGGGTAGGCCCCAAACTAGGGCAAGTGCCCATGGCCGGCGCGGTGCGGACAGGCACAATCCTGGCTCAAATGTGAAAAAGTCACATTTTGCTGCAAGGAGGAATTCAGTATGAAAACGAACCATTTCTGGGGCGCGTTGCGCCCGATCATTCGCGGCGTCGCCGGCTTGAGCCTGGTCGCCATGGGGGGCGCCGCCAGCGCCCAGTACGTCCTGACCGAGTTGCCCACGCTGGAGGGCTTTGCCAATGTCTATGCCACCGGCCTGAATGCAAGCGGCCAAGTGGTCGGCTATGGCTACAACGGCACGCCGCTGGGCAAGGTTGGAAGCGCCGATTCCGGGCAGGGGCTGGCCTTTGTCACCGGCGCTGGTGGGCAAGGCATCCAGGCCATCGCACCGCTGGCGGGCAGCGCCTGGAGCCGGGCCTCAGGCATCAATGACGCGGGTCAGGTGATTGGTTCGTCAGGAAACAGCTACCTGGATACGCAGGCCTTCATCGCGGACGGCCCCGCTGTGACGGCCCGCGCCATCGGTGGCCACTCGGCAACCTACAGCGATGCGGCGGCCATCAATGCTTCGGGGCAGGTGGTGGGTCTGCTCGGTGATCCATCGGGCAACACACGCGCCTTCCTCTCCACGCCCAGCGGCAGCACCGCCGTGCTGGTCGACCAGCCGGGCTCGGCCCTCATGAGCTATCAACGGGCCTTTGATGTGACCGACGATGGCCGTGTCATCGGCAGCTATGACGCCTTTGGCGGCGTCGGCCGGGCTTTCGTGACAGCCCCGGGCGGCCACGGCGCCCAGGAACTGCTGGTCGAGCATCCCGATCTGGCATCGGCCACGAGCATCATGGCTTCGCGCATCAACGAAGCAGGGCAGATCGCCGGCACCTACCTCCAGTCGGGTGGCGGAGCCTTCCTGCGTGATGCGGACGGCAGCGTGCATTTGCTCGACTTCAGCAATGCCTCGCAGTATGTGGCGGGCAATCTCGGCTCGCACGGCCAGTCCGGGCCGCGCACCACGGTGATAGTCAACGGGCTCAATGCCGCGGGCCAGGTCGCCGGCACGCTCTACTCCAACACATCATGGGGTGCCAGCTGGGGCTACATCACCGGCCCCAATGGTCAGGACCTGGTCCAGGTGGATGACCTGAGTTTCGAGAACGTGGCCGGTCCGCTGGACTTCTATTTCACCTCGGTGACGGGCATCAACGATCTGGGCAGCTTCGTGGCCAATGGCAGCAATGGCAGGGCTTACCTGATCAGTGTGGTGCCCGAGCCCGCGACCGTCTATTCGATGCTGGGCGGCTTGTTGATGCTGGGCGCCGCCGTGCGCCACCAGCGCAGACGCGCTTGATCCCGCCTGCGCCGCGCCTTTTTTGGTGCGGCGCACCATCGGGGTGTTCCCGAGCTTGCAAATCGCGATCCCGCTGTCATCATCGCCCGCTCCATCAATGTGATTAATTAATCACCAAACGGGGAAAGCGAATGAAGACGACATTTGGGCGCGCCGGATTGGCGTGCGGAGGACGCCTGTTGGGGGTTGCTGGCCTGGCGGCCAGCACCTTGGTGTTGACGGCTTGTGACGATCAGGACACCCAGCAGATCCAGCGTTGGTCCGAGCAGGGATGGGCCGTTTACGCGGACATGCGGACATCGACCGGGCCGCTGTACAACACCTTCGAAGCCGCGTTCGGCAACGATGCGAGCACGCGGTTCGTCGATGCCGCCAACGGCAGCAACGGCAATCCGGGCACTCGGCAGGCCCCTTGGGCCACGCTGGCGCACGCGGCGTCGCGGTTGAAGCCCGATCAGGTCACCACCTTGCTGCTCAAGTGCGGAACGACCTTCCATGAGACGCTCGCCTTGGGTGAGAACGCCCTTCCTCCCGGTGTGACGAAGCTGCGGCTGGGCTCGTACGGCGACAACTGCTCGCAGACCGTGCGCCCCACCATCTCTGGCGCCGACCCCGTCAAGCAAGGCTGGGTCGTACGGACGGACCGGCCGGGCGTCTATGCGCGCCCCTACACCGTGCCGGCAAACTCGCCGTCGGGCACCACGGTGTACCGCATGTTCCATGACGGCTTGCCCTTGCGCCAGGCGCGGCATCCTGATCATGTGAGCTTCCAGAACGAATACCTGAAGGCCGAAGCCGTGCTGCAGGGGAGCTCGCCATCGACCAAGTACTTCCGAATCGCGCAGGCCGATCTGGCGGGCATCAAGGGAGACTTGAAGGGCGCCCGGGTTTATGTGCGCACGGTGGCCTGGCAGGTCGAAGGCGCCATCGTGGATGCCTACGACCCCGGTACCGGCCAGGTGACCCTGGACCGCAACCTCACCTACGCGATCGCCACGGGCGCGGGCTATTACCTCGAGGGCAAGGACTGGATGCTGGATGGGCCCGGCGAGTGGCACTACGACACCGACGCCAAGCGCTTGTCGGTGCGCCTGCCCGGCAACGCCAATCCCAATGCGGCGGAGTCGCTGGAGGCGACGGTGCGGATGAACGGGGTGCAGACCTACCTCATTGGGATCGAGGCCGAAGGCATTCGCGTGCACGGTCAGGCGAGGGCTGGCTTCGACCTCAATACCGCACCGCAATCCAAACTGATGGGGGTGCAATCGCTTTTCGCCGGCCGATTCGGCATCGTGGCGGCCGCGGCGCCTGGTTTCATGTTGGCCGAATCCCAGGTTGTCGGAGCCGGCTCGGTGGGCGTCCGCGTGGTGGACAGCGACAACGCGAATGTCATCGGCAACCACGTCTCGGACACGAACTACTACTTCGATCTCGCACCTCAGGAGGCGGGCAGCTACCCCGGCACCGTGGCCCTGTCGATGCGCAGCCCCAATGGCAAGGTGCAGAACAACATCGTGACGCGCTCGGCCGGCGGTGGGGTGCACTTCCTCAACAGGCCGGGCATCAAGATCGAGCGCAACACGGTGGTGTCGGCCTGTCAGCGCTTCTCCGATTGCGGCGCCATCAACACCTTCAAGACGCAGGACTGGCAAAGCGATACCGTGCCGGCTGGCGTGCAGGTGGTGGTGGCGGACAACCTGGTGACAGGGGTCGGCGCCAGCAACCAGCATGGCAACGCACGGGAGGTGAAGAATCAGAACGTGGGCATCTACCTGGATGAGCTGTCCTCGCGCATCGATGTGACGGACAACACCGTGGTCTCGTCCGAGGTGGGCATCTACCTGCACAAGGCACGCTTCAACCGGATCCTGCGCAACAAGGTGCGCGGCGTGACGCATGCGTCGTTCAAGGCCTCGATGACGAACCTGGTGTCGCAGCATCCCGCCGATGGTGTGAACCTGGTGCAGGGCAACGAGATCCGCGACAACCAGTTCTTCAGCCATCGCGTGCAGGGCCTCAAGGAATCGGGCGAGATCTACACGATCGATCAGGCGCCGGTCTACGCCGAGGCCTGGGAGATGCTCAGGACCGGCAGCATCGGGCCCGAGAGCTTCTTCACCGGGGCGCAGCGCAATGTGTCGGAAGGCAATGTGGTGACCACGCTGTCGGATGGCAACACCAAGCTGTGGCGGATCGACATCCTGGGTGTGCCCGGCGCGCAGCCACAGATGCGCAACAGCACCGGTGCGCTGTGGGGTGTGATCAAGGACGGCGCCGTGCTGGCCAAGATGGGCAAGGACGAGTGGCGGGCCTATGCCTCCTCGGCGACGGATGACGAGCAAAGCCCGGTGGTGCGCGCGCCGTACAAGCGCGCACCCAGCGCGGAGGTGGTCACCAATGGCGCGTTCGCCAATGGCCTGGCCTCGTGGTCGTCCTTCGGCAGCGACGCCGTCTTCACGCTGGGCACCAGCGAGGAGTGCGGGATCATCGGTGTTTGTGCGAAGGTCGTGCATCGTTTCGCCAATGACCAGACCCGCAGCGCCACCTTCAACCTCGAACCCGGGGCCATCTACCTGACGCGCTACATGGTGGGCGCAGGCAGCGCAGCGGCCCAGCACCGCGTGTTCACCACCCGCCTGGTCGCGCCGGATTACGGCAACGTGGGCATGAACGTGCGCACGGCGGACGTGGCGGCCCATGAGGTCAAGAACGTGGAGGTGTTCTTCCGCGCGAGCAGTCCCGACACAGGCGTCTTCACCCTCAACGGGTATGGCGCCGCGCTGCCGACGCGTCCGCCCGTGAACGACCCGGCCTATGACGCCATCCCGCCGCAGCCCCCGGTGTACTTTGGTCAGGTCTCCATCCAGAAGGCCGTGGACCTGAAGTTCCTGCCGGAGGTCCAGCGCTGGGCCGCCCACATCGTCAACGCGCGCACCGCGGAGACCTCGGTGCCGTGCGAAGAGTCGGGCCTGCCGCAAGGGCTGTGCTCGGCCGTGGACGAGCAAAACGCCCCGGTGCAGTGGCCGCTGAAGGTGCCGGCGCGCGGGGTGCGCACCGTGTACCTGGTCGACCCGTGGTCGGCGCCGTAAGGGCGCTGATGAGCCTGGCTTCCCCTTGTTCAGGGGGGGGCGTTTGCGCATGGAGATCGGCGATCGTGCTCCGTATGATGGACGTGAATGTGAGAACTTCACATTCACGTCCAAGGCGGGGCCACCCCAACAACACAACAGGAGAGAGCCATGCTTGCCAGGAACATCGGGTCTGTTTCACGTCCTTTTGCGAAGGGCGTCGCGGCGCTGGGCCTGCTGGCCGCCAGCGCGTCTTCCTCAGCGCTGGAGTACAGCCTGAAAGAGCTGCCCAGCGTGGCCGGGTACGACTACGTTTATGCCAGCGGCTTGAATGACAGCGGTCAGGTCGTTGGCTTCGGCTTCAACGGCAGGCCGGCCCACACACCCACCGACCTGACACAGTTGGGGAACGGACAGGCCTTCGTCACCGGTGCGCAGGGTGAAGGCCTCACGGCGATCAGCCCGCTGGCGGGCGACGCATGGAGCCGGGCCACCGGGATCAACAATGCGGGTCAGGTGATCGGCATCTCGGGCAACGGTGCGTTCTATGAGGGGCAGACGCAGGCCTTCATCGTGCAGCCTGGCGGCGCATTGGCGGCCACCATCCCGGGTCTGAATGGCCTGCCGAGCACGGCCAAGGCGATCAATGCCTCGGGTCAGGTGGTGGGCGAGTACGAGAGCGCCAGCGGCTGGCAGGTCTACCTCGGCTCAGCCGATGGCAGCAGCGTCAAGACGCTGCCCATGCAGGGGCCGGCCAGCACGGTCCAGGCCAACGGCGTCTCCGACGACGGGCGGGTGGTGGGCAGCTATTCCCTGTCCCTGCTTCAGACGGGCTTCATCAGCGGGCCACAAGGCGAGGGCGTGCAGGATGTGACCGGCTTCAATGCCTTTGTCCCCACGGCCATCAATGCCGCAGGCCAGATCGTGGGCCATGCGCCTTTCGGCAGCATCGGGACCGGGATGTTCCGCGAGGCGGACGGCAGCGTGCGTCGCCTGGACTTCGGTGCGGTGCCGGCATATGACCCGGGCTACTCCGGCGCTTCAGGGCAATATGGGCCGATCAGCGAGGTCACGCCCTTGGCCTTCAACGCGGCGGGACAGGTCGGCGGCATGGTGGTGTCATACGGCATGGACAGCCGGGCCTTCATCTCCAGGCCGGGCGGCGAGGATCTGATCCAGCTGGACCTGCTGAGCTTCGTCAATGAGACCGGGGTGCGTGATTTCCACTTCACCTCGGTCACGGGCATCAATGCCTTCGGGGACTTCGTGGCCAACGCCAGCAATGGCAAGGCCTACCTGATCAGCGTGGTGCCGGAGCCGGCCACGTACATGACGATGCTGGGCGGCCTGGCGTTGCTGGGCGTGGCGGTGCGGCGCCAGCGTCGGCAGGCTTGCTGAGCCTGTCGCCCTGGCCGCGCACCAAGTGGCACGCCGCTGAGTGCCGCCTGTAGCAGGCCACTCAGTTGGCCACCCCGCAGGCCACTCAGAGCACCACTTCTGCGGGCGGGCGCTTTTGCAGCACGCCGATGGGCGGCGCCCAGCGCGCGCCCTTGGGCTTCTTGGCCGTGACCAGCGTGACATCCGCAGGCTCGAAAACCTCCACGTTGTGCGTGATCGGCGTGGTCAGCACGTACTGCGCGCGCGTCGAGCGCAGGAAGTGACCGACCAGCTGGATGTTGCGCACGTCCAGGTGGGCGAAGGGCTCGTCGATGAAGACGAAGCCGCCCGGGGTTTCGTCGTCCTTCATCAGGCCCACCAGCAGGATCAGCGACTTGATCACCTGCTGGCCGCCGGAGGCTTCGCCGTCGTTCAGGCCGATGCTGCCCTTGCCGTCGAAGTTGAAGTGCACGCGCAGCTCGGCCTGGCGCAGGATGGCATCGTCGCCATCGAGGTGGGGCAGCTCGGCGTTGACTTCGACGCCGGCCAACTGGCCCAACTCGATGATGTTCTTGCGGTAGCGGCGCACCGTCACCTTGAGCACATCGGTGTAGCGTGAGCGGGCGTTGTCCACGGCGATGCCGGCGGCCACGTTGCTGGCCTTGCGCTGCTGCAGCTCGTCTTCCTGGCGCAGCACATTGGCGTTCATCAGCGTGAGCTGTTCGATCACCGTGCCGTCGGTTTCCCAGCGGCCCTCATTGAGTTCGCGCTCGACCGCCTCGGCGCGCAGGCGGGCCTGCGTGGCATTGCCGTAGTGCGCCTGCATGTCTTTGAGGCGCTCCGGGCTGCGCCAGTGGCGCGGCAGCTGCAGCTTGACCTCGCGTGACATCACGGCCTGGGCGATGACGTCGTCAAAACGTTGCTGCCATTCGCGCTCATGCTGGGCGCTGCGCTGCTCGATGTGGGCCAGGCGTTCCTGGGCCTGCTTGTAGGCGTGCTGGGCGTTGGTCTGCTCGACCACCGCGCGCTTGTGTTGCGCTTCGAGCTGTTGCCAGCGCTCGCCCGCATCGGCGCGGGCCTGCTTGAGCATGGGCAGCTGGCGGCGCGCCTCGGCAAATTCGGCTTCGCGCTCGGCCAGCTCGGCCGCGGCGGTGAAGCCCTGGGCAGCCTTGCGGGCGTCCTGCAGCTGGCGATCGAAGAAGGCCTGATCGCGCACGATGCGCGTCATCTCTTCGTCGAGCTGGGCCAGGCGCTTTTCGATGGACTCGCGGCGGGAGGCGACGGCCGAGGCGCCGAACTGGTGCTGGCCGGGGTCGACCCAGACGCTGCGCCCGCCGCGGCCATCGCGGTGGTAGGCCTCGGGGGTGATCCACTCGCCGCCCACCTTCACACCTTCTTCGGTGCTGTTGACGCGGCGGATGTGGCCAAGCTGGCGCAGCAGCCAATGCGGTGCGGAGGCCGAGAACTTCAGCACGGCCAGCAGGCTGTGCTTGTCGGGATGCGCGGGCGCCTCTTCGGCGTCGGCCACGACATAGTGGCGGTAGCGCTCCTTCTCGGCCAAGGCCAGTGCCTGGGCTTCCTGGCCGGCCTTGGCCAGCACCACCACCCAGCGGCTGCCACGCAGCACGCCTTCGGCGGCGGCGCGCCAGCGTTCATCGGTGATCTCGATGATGTCGGCGATCAGGTGGTGGCGGATGCCAGCCTCGTCGAGCGTGCGACGAAAGCGCTGCACCTCGGGCGGGGGCGGGGCGGCATGCTGGCCCTTGAGTGAGCTCAATGCGCCTTGTGCATCGTCGCGCTGGTCTTTCAGGCGCTGCCACTGGGCCTGCAGCGTCTGCTTGTGTTCGCCCAGTTCCTGGATGCGTTGCGTGAGTTGCTGCGCATCGCCTTCGACCCCGGCCAGGCCTTGCAGCTCGTCGGCGCGCTTGACCAGCAGTTCGACGGGGCGTTCGGCATCGCGTGCTTCTTCCTGCACCCGGCGTGCGCTGCGCACCTGGGCTTCGAGTTCTTCCACGCGCGCGGCGGCGTCGATCTGATCCTGGTGGCGTTGCAGCAGGTCGGCCTTGACCTGGCCGTGCTGGCGGCGGTCGTCCTGCGATTGCAGGCGTTGGCGGTGCAGCTCGCGCAGCTTGTTGGCCAGGGACTTGCGGGTTTCGTGGTTGGTGAGAACGGGGACGACCTCGGTGCCCAGCGTCTCGCGCTCCTGGCACTTGAGTTCCCATTGGCGGAAGTTGTTGACCCGCGATTCGAGTTCGGCGCGCTGGGCCTTGCCGTGGGAGAGCTCGCGCTCGGCCGCTTCGACCTCCTGCAGCAGCTGCTTTTGGTGGCTGCGCGCTTCTTCATAGCGGTCCAGCACCTCCTGGTCGCCGAAGACGTCGAAGACCAGGCGCAGCAGCTCCTTGGGCGAGTACTCGCACAGGCGGTCGGTCTGGCCTTGCTCCAGCGCCAGCACCTTGGCGATGGCGCGCGACAGGCCCGCGCCTTCCAGACGCTTGCGCCAGTTGTCGATGCCGAGCCAGTCCTTGTCACCACGCTCGATCAAGGTTTCGACCGAGACATCGCCTTCGACCATGATGTAGCGGCGCGTCCAGTCGCCGCCATTGCGGTCGATGCGGCAGGCCAGGGTCACGACGTCGGCGTAGAGCAGGCAGCGCGCGAAGGGCCGGTTGGACGACTGGCGGTTGCGCGGGCGGTTGTCCACGGTGGCGCGCAGCCAGGCGCTGTCGGCGTTGGCGTGGCGGGCGTAGGTCTTGTAGTTGCGCCCGCCCGAGCAGTCCAGGCCCAGCAGGGTGCGCATGGCATCCAGCAGGGTGGTCTTGCCCGAGCCATTGGGGCCGGCCACGGTGATGATGGCGCCGTCCAGGGGCAGGGTCAGGCGCTGGCAGTAATCCCAGTGCAGCAGTTCAAGGCTTTGCAGGTGAAACATCGGGGTCAGGCCAGATCGGGTGCGTCGGGGGGCGTCGTTGCATCGGGTGCATCGGCATCGGCAGGCGTGTCGCCATGGGCCTCATCGGCCGGCGCGTCCGTTGCCTCGTCCTGGCCCTCGTCCAAGTCTTCGTCGAAGATGTCTTCTTCGGGCGGGTTGGTCAGCGCCAGCGGCAGGTTGTTCACCAGTTGCTTGGCCTGCGCCAGCACGTCGCCCAGCGCGCCTTGCAGGATGCGCGGTGCCAGGGCGTCGTAGTCCAGCAGCAGATCCAGCAGCGGGCCTTCGGCGATGTCTTCGCCCCGGCGCACGATGAAGCCATGGTTCTCCAGGCGCCGCAGGTTGGTGTCCAGGCGCGTCTTCTTGCCCAGTTGCACGCCGAAGTCGGCCAGCAGCGCCTTGTAGGACACCAGGGGGCTGACGCTGGCGGCGGTGGGCACGGGCTTGTCCTTGCCGAACATGTCGTTCTGTTCCTGGCCGGATTCGCTCTGGGCGGCACGGGCGGCCTGGCGCTCGCGTTTGGGCAGGATGATCAGCGCCCACAGCACCACCAGCAGCGAGACCGCATCGCGCGGCAGGTCGAGGTTGTTGTGGCTGTTGAGGCCGGCCTCACCGAAGACGGTGCTTTCGGCCTGGCGCAGCAGCGCGACGCTGACGTGGTCGGCGTAGAGGTTGTCGATCAGGCGCAGGCCGACCTGCGCCAGGCGGTCCTGGGTGGCTTGCCAGAGGTCGGCGTCGATCAGGGCGCGCTTGACCTTGGGGTGCTGGCGGGGCAGCCAGCGGCGCGCCAGCAGTTCAGCGGCCAGCAAGGCCGCTTCGTCGAGGTGTGCGCTCATGCTTGTGTGGGTTGCTTGTCGTCGGTGGCGTCGGTGGACGCCGTCGGAATCGGGGCGATCGTGCCCTCGCTGATCAGCGCCACGGCCTCGTCGTCGGTGGGAATGAGGCGGGGCGTGAGTTGCCAATGCCAGGGCGCGCGGGCCAGATCGCCCGTCAGGCCCTTGAGGGTCTTGGCCTGGGCGTCGCCCAGCAGCGGCAGCAGTTGCAGGCGGTAGGCGGCCTGGGCGAAGCGGCCGCCGAGCACGGCCTCGGACACGGGGCGGGTGCCGGTGTCTGCGGCTTCATCGGCCGAGCTGGCGGACCCGGCAGGGGTTTGGGCCCAGCGCTCCAGCAGTCCGATCAGTCCGCCCAGCTCGGGTGGCAGGCGCAAGGTGTCGAGCGTGCCATCGGCCGCGGCCGCGGGAGGCGGCAGGGCCAGGTTGCGGCTGGCGTCGGGCCGGTCGCGCTCGAACTCGCCTTCGGCCACGTCGATCAGGTCGTGCTGGCTGACCATCACCGGGCGCACGGGCAGGGACAGGGCCTCGCCCATCAGCTCGTACAGGGCCGGGTGCTGTTGCAGCCAGGCGCGCACGTCGGAGGTGGTCAGGCCGGTGGAGCCCAGGGTCACGCGCTGGCGGTCGGCCTGCTGCAGGGCGCGGGTGAACTGGCTGGCCATGGACAGCAGGCGGGCCTGCTCCTGCCCAATGGCGCGCGCTTCGCGCTCCAGGCGGGAGTCTTCGTGCTCGGCGCGGATCAGGGCTGTCAGGGCCTGGCCGGCGCGGTCGACCAGTTCCAGCGCGCGGTCGAAACGGGGCTGGGCGGCGCGCAACCGGGCCTCGGAGCCGCTGGCGATGGCCTCGGCGAACTCGTCGTGCAGGCGGGCCAGTTGGGCGTGCAGGTGTTTGAGCTGGTTGGTGCTGACCAGGCCCAACTGCTGGGCGCCGGCCACCTGGGCCAGCAGGGAGGCCATCTCGTCGTGTTCGGCGGCCGGCGGCGTGGTCAGCGGCGCCAGCAGGCCGTGCACCTGCTGCGCCAGGCGCGAGAGGTGGTAATCCTGGGGCGTGGCGTCCCAGACCAGCAGGTCCAGATCGCGCAGGCGCTTGAGCACGGTGTCGAGCGCCTCGGGCAGCACGGCGTGGAAAAGCTGGTTGAGGTCCTCGCGCGAGAGGCGGGCCTTGGGCTGGGCGGCCAGTTCCATGAAACACCACAGGCGCAGGCGAACCATGGCATGTGGACCGTTGAACAGACCGCGCAGGGCGTCGAGCACATCGAGGCGCTGGGACAGGGCCCAGGCCAGCGGCTGCTCCGGCGCGTAGCCGGGATCCCGGAAGTAGGCCTCGAAACTGGTGATCTCGTGCGGATCGGGAAGGGACACCTCGGACATGGGCTTATTGTGCCGGACTCCGGCGCGCGCCCTGTTTCTGGGGGGGCGATGCACCATCATGCGCCGCTCGTGCCAAGATGTGGGTTTTGCAAATGCCGGGGAGCCCGTCTTGGATCTGAAAGTGCCGATCACCATCACCGACGAATGCGCCGACGAGGTCATCGTGTCCACCGGTTTGCTGGACCTGGCCAGTGGCGAGATTCTGAAAGTCACCTACAAGGATTACGACGTCGCCACCCAGGGTGTGCCTGTGGACCATCCTGACTACGAGTTCACCAGCGGTGTGCTGTCCAGCCACGGCAAGGAGGTCGAGTTCGGCATCCAGGTCAACAAGACCACGGGGCAGTATTCGGTCAGCCCCAACGAACTGCTGGAAATCAAGACGCGCGCAGCCGCGCTCTTCGCCGCGGATTCCGGCAAGGCCTGAGTACGGCGCCCGCAGCGCCCGCAAGGGGCGTGCGTGCGGATCAGGCGATCGATTCATCCTGCGTGGGCTGCCACTGCGGCGAGGCCATCGCCACGCGGTCGCGGCCGGCGCGCTTGGCTTCGTACAGCGCCTGGTCGGCCTGGGCGAACAGCATCACGCGGCGGGTGTCTTCAGACGGGGTCAGGCTGGCCACGCCGATGCTCACGGTCACATGGCCGGCGGGGGCTAGCTTGTGCTCGATGCCGGCGTCGCGCACCGCGCGGCACACGCGCTCGGCCAGACGGGCGGCCTGTTGCGTGCCCGCGCCAGGCAGCAGGATGCCGAATTCCTCGCCGCCCAGACGCGCTGCCAAGCCCTTGTCAGCCCGGGCGGCCAGCTGGATCAGGTGGGCCACGCGCCGCAGGCATTGATCGCCCTGCAGGTGGCCATAGCCGTCGTTGTACTGCTTGAAGTGGTCGACATCCAGGATCAGCATGGCCACGGGGCGGTGGTCTTGCCCGCATTCCTGCCAGATGCGCGCCAGGTCGTCATCGAGTTGCCGGCGGTTGCTGATGCCCGTGAGCGGGTCGACCACAGCCAGTTGCTGCAGGCGGCGCGTCGTGGCTTCGAGCTGTTCGCGCTGGCAGCGGTCCAGCTGTGACAGCAGCCATTCCTTGCGGGCACCGTGTTCCAGCGTGTAGGACAGGATGAGCGTGAAGACGGTGATCAGGAAGATCATGAACAGGCTGTCGTAGTAGACCAGCCGCAAGGGCGCCTCATCGGGCAACAGCAAGATGGCGGCGGCCCCGAAGGTGGTCAGCGCCGGCAGCAGCGAGAACCAGAAAGGCTGGCGTGCGATCACGCAGGCGAACATCGGGATCAGGGCCAGACCCGTCGCGTAGCTGAGCATGGTGTCGCCATGGCTTTGCGCCACCACCCATGTCGAGGCCAGGCCGATGATGGCCGTGCCCAGGCTGGCGATGCCCTCGCGCCAGCCCAGCGGCAGGCGCGGCAGCGAAGCCAGCGCGGTCAGGAAAAGGATCAGAACATTGAGCCACCACGGCACGCCCTGCAGGTGCTCGGCCAGGCCGGGCAGCATGGAGCGGTTGGCCTCCGCGTAGAGGTTGTAGAGCAGCAACCCCAGCAAGGCCGTCACGGTGATGTGCCGCTGGCGCGCTGGCGCGATGTCGTGCACGTAGCGGGCCTCCTGCCCGGCCGGAAACCGAAGCCTGCGGAAGCGGCTGGCCAGCGTGGCGGCCAGGGCGGTTTCGTCCGAGGAAGGCGGCGAGCTTTCGCTGCTGACCGGCGATTCGGTGGCCTCGTCCGCGCCATGGCCTGCGTCGTGGGATGCGTGGGGCGCCGGGAAGGTGGCGGCGAAGGACGGGGAGGGCAGCGCTTCGGCGCTGTCGGCGGCGCTGAAGCGGTTGCGGCCTTCGCGCTTGGCACGGTAGAGCGCGCGGTCGGCCTGCGCCAGCAGCACCTGGCTGGCCTCGTGCGGCTGCATGTCGGAGGTGGGCTGGACAGCGGCCACGCCCACGCTGACCGTCACGAAGGGGGAAACGTCCGATGCCCCATGTGGCAGGCGCGCGCTTTCCATGGCGTCGCAGAGCGCCGCGGCCACCTCGCTGGCTTCGGTCAGCGTGTGGGCAGGCAGCAGGAAGGCGAACTCCTCGCCACCCAGACGCGCGGC
>CAYPUS010000042.1:0-14677 GCA_964413815.1 uncultured Aquabacterium sp.
GCATGAAGCCGGCGACGGCGGAGGCCATGCAGTGCCGGGCGTTGGGATCGATGTTGTTGGAGCGGAACCCTGCTTTGAACATTTTGGCGGCTGCATAGCCCTCCCAGATCGTCCATTGCCCGGAGCCGAACATGCCAACCGCTGTCGGGCCTTTCTCGCGGAGCACCTTCTTGAACTGTTCCGCCATGACATCGAAGGCCTTGTCCCAACTGATAGGCTGGAATTCGCCATTCTTGTTATAGCGGCCATCGGTCATGCGCAGCATCGGCTGCGTCAGACGGTCCTCCCCGTACATGATCTTGGACAGGAAGTAGCCCTTGACGCAGTTGATGCCTCGGTTGACCTCGGCGTTGATGTCACCGTGGGTGGCGACGACCCTCCCGTCTTTGACGGCAACATTGACGCCGCACCCTACCCCACAGAATCGGCAGGGGGCCTTCGACCACTTCAGCTGCGTCCTGCTTGCATCGGTGACCACATTGGCGGCGTCCACCGCTGGCGCAAGCCCTGCGGCGGTCGCGGCTGTCGCGGCGGCCGTGTTGCGGATGAACTCGCGGCGGGTGGTCATGGGGCGATCTCCTCGTTCATTGCTGCAGTTGATTCCGCGTGTTGATAGACGAGCGCGATGTTCAGGACACCGGGAATCCCCCGGATTCGGTCGAGGACATCGACGATGCTTCTTGCGGAGGGCGCTTCAACGACGAGGATCACGCGCCCTTCGGGCGATGTCTGTGCGACCTCCACCTCTGAAAACGCCGACATGCTGGCGCACGCTGAAAGCGTGAAAGGCTGGCGGGTGTGGACGATCGCCCCAGCAATATGGATCTCCTCCTCGGGAGACGACGTTGCGACATGGGCGGGATCGGGAAGTTGCGCGCTCATCCTGGCAGATCCCCGGTGATCAGTTGATACATCCAGACGATGAAACCCCAACCTGCGACCACGCCGACCGTCACCAATGGCGCCATCACGGCGGTCAAGAAGAGGAAGGAGCGCCACTCCTCCTGCTTGGTCGACGGTGCGACCTCATTTGACGCATTGTTCACATGCTTCTCCTTGTAAAGGAAAGTCGCAAGACGGTGCATGTACAGCGCGCGGCCGCAGGTTGGATCGAGCCACCCAGTCGGACCGACCTTGGATGAGAACGCAAATTGCGCGCCTTCGGTGTGCAGGTGCACTGTCCTGGGGCGGTGGCAATTTCAATGTGGTGCGAGAAGTCTTATGGAAAATCCTGTGTGAAGCAAACGATTTTTTACAACAGCGCCATGGCAGGGGAGATCGACCAAAAGATGAGTCCGGTCCTTTTCATTGGTGCCGCGTTCGGCGCACGCTCACGCCGTCTGCACCAGCCGCCTCATCCAGTCCAGCAGCACCGATGGAAGCATCTCTGGCCTGTTCAACAGGCCATACCGATGGCGGCCGAACACGCCGGGCAGGTAGCTGGGACCTTGCGCATCGACCGTCAGGCAGAAAGGCTGGATGCCCTGCAGCGTCGCCTCCGTCACGGCCTGCCGCAAGTCTTCCACCCCGTACGGCCCCTCGTAGGCATCCACGTCATTGGGTTTGCCATCCGAGATCAACAGCAGCAGGCGGTGCCTGGCGGGCTCTGCCATCAGCGTGGCGGTAGCGTGCCGCAGCGCCGCGCCCGCGCGGGTGTAGTGCTCCGGCTCCAGCGAGGCGATGCGTCGCCCGATGACATCGCTGAACGGCTCCTTGAAGCCCTTGATGTGGCGCACGTCCACCCTGTTCGGACCTTCGCCCGAGAAGGCCATCAAGGCGTGGCGCTGCCCCATGCTTTGCAAGGCGACGGAGACCAGCAGCAGCGCCACCCGCTCGACGTCGATGACGCGCTGATGACGGGAGATCCAGCTGTCCGTCGAGCCACTGATGTCGGTGAGGATCAGCACCGCCATGTCGCGGCGCAGAGGCCTGTCCTGTTGGTACAGGGCCTGCGCCAGCGGCAGGCCCGCGCGGAAGTCCGCGCGGCTTTCGACGCAGGCGTCCAGGTCCAGTTCATCGCCATCCAGTTGCTTGCGCAGGCGCACGCGCTGGGCCTTGAGCATCTCGAAGCGCCGCCTGACCTGCGTCAGCATGGCATGGTGCGCCTGCAGCGTCTGCGTCACCCAGGCCTGCGGGCCTTCAGGGCAGATGCCCACATGCACGCAGACGCCGTCCTCGATGTAGGTCTGGCTGCGGTGATCCCACTCGGGGTAGCGCAAACACTGCTTGCTTGGGCCCGTTGTCGATGTGAGCGCCGTGGTTCGGGCCAGGTGCTCGGGCGGCTCCTCCGAGAGCAGGACTTCCTTGGCTTGGGTCGCACGCCGGACCAGCCGGGCCTCGGGCAGCTCGGACAAGGCGTCTGCGAGTTCCTCTGCCGCGGTCGATGCGTCCTGGTCGGTCGGCCGTTGAAGGCCCATGGGGTCTTCCGCCTTCTCCTGGGGCTGCGCGGTCTGCACCATCCATGCGCCTTGGCGGGTGTCGTCTTCTTCCTCGTCACCTGGCCGAACCTGAGGGGATCGCGTCAGTTTGGCGCTGCGTACCTGCTTGCGTTCGTGGTCGGATTCGGGCGGGGCGTCGTCCATGGAGACCGCGCACAGGCCAGTTGCTGGCGAGCGCAACTCGCCTGTCCATTCATCGGCAAAGAGCCGGCCGCTGGCGGCCGTCTGGCCCGCGCCCCAGTGCCGGGCCTTGTCGGCGATCTCCTGAGGGGTGGGGACGCTTGCTTTTTCACAGAGGTCCTGGGCAAGGCGCTGTCTGAGCATTTCTTCCAGCGGCCGCCGCCCAGCCGCAAACGCCTTCAGCGGCGGGCGTTGCGCAAGGCATTCTTGCCGCAGCCGCTGCAGCATGGTCATCGTGCCGGGCAGCATGCGCACCAGCAGCACGTCGCATGCATGCGCCTCTTGCACCAGGAAGAAGTCCCGCGCTGAGGCTTCGGTGAGTGTCGACGCGACCAGGGGCGTGCCGCGCACCACCCGCATGGCCTGCCGAAGCGCGGCCAGTCTGTAGCGCGCCAGTGCCGGCATGGCCGGTGTGTCTTGCAAGCTGGCCGGCAGCCAGATCGCAGAGCCGTCCGTCGCGGGCAGCGCGGCGTCGGAACGGGGCGCATCGGCCCGCTGAAACACCTTGCTCAGCCATGTGGCCGGCGCGGGCGGGGAGGCGATTCGGATCGGCAAGGTCAATCCGAAGGCACCGGTCAGCAGCGCGTCGAGCCGGCGGGCGACCTCCTTGAGCGTGAGCACGCCGTTTGAGGCGGAGGGCCGATGGTGGCGCAGCCACAGATCCCGTGCGAACACGGTGGCGTGCCTGGCGAGATCCTGGATGACGTCTTCGGCTTCCGCCATCTGAGTGCCTAAGGGAAGGTGGCTTCGACCAGATCGTGCATCGCGCCCACCAGCGAGGGCTCGTCGGACAAGGGCGCCACGATGGCGACCCGGCAGGCCTGGCTGGGGTCGATGCCTGCCGCGACGAGGCGGCCGGCATGGACAAGCAAACGGGTGCTGGGGACCTCGGCCAGCCCCTTGTCGCGCAGCGCACGCAGCCGCGTGCCCAGTTGCACGAGGGCGTGGGCCGTGGGTCGGTCGACGCCGCTTTCCACCGCGACGATGCGCGCCTCGACCTCGCCGGGCGGGAAGTCGAAGTCCAGCGCGATGAAGCGTTGCCGCGTGCTGGGCTTCAAGTCCTTGAGCATGCGCTGGTAGCCCGGGTTGTAGGACACGACGAGTTGGAAATTGGGGTGGGCCAGCACCTGTTCGCCGGTCTTGTCCAGGCTCAGCAGACGCCTGTGGTCCGTGAGCGAATGCAGGACCACCACGGTGTCCTGGCGGGCTTCGACCAGTTCATCGAGGTAGCACACGGCGCCTTCGCGCACCGCGCGGGTCAGGGGGCCGTCCTGCCATTGCGTGCCCTCATGGGTGATCAGGTAGCGGCCGGTCAGGTCGCTGGCCGTCAGGTCGTCGTGGCAGGAGATGGTGATGAGCGGGCGCCCGAGGCGCCAGGCCATGTGCTCGACGAAGCGCGTCTTGCCGCAGCCCGTCGGGCCCTTGAGCATCACCGCCAGCCGCAGGGCATGGCACTGCTCGAAGATGGTGAGCTCCTGTCCGGCCGGCACATAAAACGGCGCCTGGACAGTGGAGGAGGGCGAGTCTGCCAACATCATGGCCGGGCTCACACCCGCACGGGTTTCAGCGCGGCGTCATCGTAAGGGCGGCCATCCGCTTCGTCGACGATCTCGAAGCGCGGCGCATGGCGGAAGAAGTCGAGGATGAACAGCGCCACGCCGGTGGCGAAGATCGTCGCCGTCGCGATGAGCATGAGGAAGTGAACCTGGATCTTCAGTTGCGCATCCAGGTAACCCAGCCCCATGATGCGCTCCAGGTAGACCTGACCGATGCCCGCCGTGGCGAAGGACAGCGTCATGCCGAACATGCCGACCAGCTGCAGCCAGAAGGCCCAGTAGCCCATCGCGCTGCCTTGTTCGCGCCGGCCGGGCGCGATGCTGGGCAGCGCGTAGGTGATCATGGCCAGCACGATCATGGCGTAGGCGCCATAGAAGGCAGCATGGCCGTGCATGGCGGTGATCAGCGTGCCGTGGGTCCACTTGTTCACGCTGGGCCAGGTGTGGGCCAGCCCGAGCAAGCCCGCGCCGAACAGCGTGAAGACGGCGCTGCCCACCGTCCAATGAAGCGCAAGGGTGTTGGGATGCGCCAGGCCCGAGCGCCGGATGCTGGCATAGGCATAGATGGCCATGCCCACCAGCGCGAGCGGTTCCAGCGCGCTGAAGATGCCGCCAATGGGCAGCCAGTAACCCGGCACGCCGACCCAGTAGTAGTGGTGCGCCGTGCCGAGGATGCCGGCGATGAAGACCAGTCCGACGATCACATACAGCCACTTTTCCATCACTTCGCGGTCGGCGCCGGACAGGCGGATGAGCAGGTAGGCCAGGAAGCCGCCCTGGATCATCTCCCACACGCCTTCGACCCAGAGGTGGATGGTCCACCAGCGATAGAAGATGCCCACCACGTAGTTCTCGAACTCGAGCAGGGCAGGCAGATACAGCACGGCCGCACCGGCCACACCCAGCAGCAGCACGCCTTCGGTGGTCGTGAAGCGGCCGGACTTGCGGATGGTCATGCCCACGTTGTAGAGGAACATGAGCATGACGATGACGATCACGATCTTGTGGGGAAGCGGTTGCTCCAGCAGCTTGTTGCCGGTGCCGTACCGAAAGAGGTAGCCGATGACGGCGGTCACGCCCATGAGCACCCACAGGCCCAGTTGGATGTAGGCCAGCTTGACGCTGTGCAATTCCGTCCGGGACTCGTCGGGCACCATCCAGTAGGTCGCGCCCATGAAGCCTGTGAGCACCCACACGATGAGCAGATTGGTGTGGATCACCTTGGTGACATCGAAAGGCAGGAGGTTGAGCAGCGGGTCGGGGCCCAGGTACTTCGCCGCCGACAGCAGTCCGAACACGATCTGCAGACCGAAGAGCACCATGGCCACGGCGAAATACCAGTAGGCAACGGATTGCGACTTGTAGCGCATGGGCGGACCTCGCTTCCTGGCTGGTTTGTTTGTTTACTTGAGCGTCGAGAGGTAGGCGACCAACTGGTCCACCTGCTCGGGCTGGAGGGTGTCGGCGTAGGTCGTCGGCATGAAGGACACGCCCCCTGCGGAATACATGTCGCCGGGCACGATGTGGCTGCTGGGGTGCAGGATGGATTCGCGGATGTAGGCCGCGACATCCTTGGCCGTGCCCTTGTAGCCCGACGCGCCAATGACATCGGCCGCGCGCGCGCTGAGGCCGGCCAGGGATGGGCCGGCCATGTTGACGCCCGGCGCGACCGAGTGGCAGGCGTTGCAAGCCGGCGTGACGGAACGGAACAGGCGCTCGCCAAGCGCCACGGGATTGGTGGCCGCGTTCACGGGCCGGGCCGCGGGAGGCAGGCGGTCGGACGCGTCGTCATCCGGCGAAGGTGGGTGCGAGGCCTGGGCCGTCGACATGTCGGTGCCGGGGAAGGTGGCGCCCGTCACCAGGATGGGCCGCGGCGGCCATCCCTGGTTGTCCACATTGCTCACCCAGGTCAGGAAGCTGATGAGGTTGTGGATCTCTTCATCGCTGAGATCCTGCTTGGGCATCAGCCGGCGGTGCCGCTGTTCGTCGTAGAACTGGCCCGGGTCGCGCATATAGGCCACCAGGTACGGCTCGCCGCGCAGCTTGGCGATCTTGGTGAGGTCCGGGGCGTAGTAGGCGCCCTCGCCGAACAGGGTGTGGCAGTTGACGCAGTTGAACTTGTGCCACACGTCCTTGCCGGCGACGACCTGCGGCGAGAGCTTGTCCGCGTTCGTCAGCGTGGGGAACTGCCGATGGCTGTCGACCGTCAGGCCCAGGAACACCACCGTGGCGATGGCGGTGCATGCGACCGCGAAGATGCGGGTCTGTCGCTTGTTCATCGCCGCCTCCGTCAGACGCCGATGCCCGGCCAATACATGGCGGAAATGCACAAGGCATAGACAGCGGCCGATGCCATCGACAAGACCACAAGGTAGCCGGCAAGCTTGAGCGGGCAATGCATGGGGGGCCTCCTGCTTGAGTGCGTTCTGGGCGGTCAGCACTTGGGCAAAAGGAGTGCCCGGCAAACAGGCTTGCCGGGCCCGCCAATTGGTAACTTTTACTTACTTCTTTGCCGTGTCCTGGAGAGAAAGGGCTGGCGCGGCGTGACGCCGGTTGCGAGCGTGTGCTGCCGTCAGCATGGCCGCCCCGAGCAGCATCATCAGCAGCGTGCTGGGCTCGGGCACGACGGTCACGGCGCGGACCAGCACATCGCCGCTGTAAAGGATGGTGTGGGTTTCGAGATAGCTTTCGCCATTTTTTAGACCGAGCATGTGCCAACTGCCTTCGCTGAAGGCGTTGGGTAGGAGCACGCCGACCTGCGTCTGAAGAAATGCCAAGGTGTCCTCGCTCGACAGGCGGCTCATCGGGTCGGATGACAAGGATGGGCCGCTCGCATCGAGCAGGATGTTGCGGATGGATGCCTGGATGGTTTGGGTACCGGCACGCTCCAAATCGTTCTTGATCCAAAGTTCGCCGTCACTGAGGGCGACTTCGTTCCGCACCGTCGGGTGTTGACCGGCGTAACGGTCCTGAGCGTGGAATGCGCCGGCCTCGTCAAATACGGCTGCGCCGGCTGGCGCTGGCACGTGCAAGGATTCGGTGAAAGGGGTGGGCGAAAGGGACATGGTGGCAGGGTCGTAGCGGGCCGATGCCCTCATGACACCGTCGCTCTCTTGATAGAGCGTTTGCCAGGGATCTGCCAGATCGACGCGGGCCGTCAGGTTGAACGACACCGGCTGAAAGGATGTGTCGATCACGGACGTGGCAACCCCGTCGAGCTCGGTGGTGATCTCCTTCACGTTTGCAAAGACGAGAAAATCTATTTCGACCGTCGTGGCGGCGGCTGTTGCCGACAAGCTCGCCAGAACAAGCGCTCCCATGGCACTGCGGATGGACTTCATGACATCTCCTTGGGGTGGTTTGAGTTTCTTGATGAATGCGGATCTTCAGTCTGGGCGCCGCTGGCGGGTGATGCGCGCCGCAGCCACCATGGCGCCGCCAAACAGCATCAACAAAAGCGTGCTGGGTTCGGGCACCACGCTCACCGAGCGGAGCACCACATCGCCGTGATAAGAGATGCGGTAGTGATCCACCGGATTGATCACGGTGGCGCCGGGCGTCATGCGCCAACTGCTTTCCTGGAAGGCGCTGCGCTGAAGGATGCCGATCTGCGTCTGCAGGAAGGCCAGGGCGTCTTCGCCTGTCAGATCGGTGAACTGCTTCGAGGACAGAGGGTCGCCATCGGCCTCAAATTGGATCTGGCGTCCGTAGAGATGAACGTTGGGGCGGTCGGTGCCGTCGAAGTCTGGGCCTTGCCACGCCTGCTGGGCAGTGATGTTGATTTGTTTCACCACCGCCATGGCTTGGTCGGCATCCTGGAAGGTGCCGTATTGATACTGGCTGTAAGTCGCGGTGGTGTCCGCGTACTCCGTCGTGCCAGAGGGCGGCGGGAGACGCAACTCTTGCGTGAAGGGTGAGGATGTGAAGAACGTGGTCGCAGGGTCGAAGGATGTCTCGGCGGAGGCGTTGGCTTCGACCGGCTGACTCAGTCGCTGCCAGGGGTGCTCCAGATCGAAGCGGATCGTGGCCGTGAAGGTTTCCGGCTGGAACGAGGGGTCGGAGATAGAGGTTCTGCCGCCGCCATAGGTGGTGGTGATCTCTTTCCAGGTCGTGGTGATCTGGAATTCAAGTTCGACCGTGGTGGCGGCGGCTGTTGTCGACAAGCTCGCCAGAACAAGCGCCCCCATGGCGCCGCGGATGGACTGCATGACATCTCCCTGTGGATGGCTTATGTCTCCACTGTGGCGGATGCAACGACGTGTGTCTCTCCGTGAACGTCATGAATATGGGGCCGATCTGGCGTGAATAGCCCCCCCGATTGGAGGGCCTGCGTCAGGTTTGGCGCCGCAGGCGGCCGATTTGCACAGACACCAGGGCGCCACCCAGCAGGCCCAGCAGCAGCGTGCTGGGTTCGGGCACCACGGTCACGGCGTGAATCGACATGTCTCCGATGTATTCGATGTTTTGGTAGACGGAAGCACCGTCGATCAGAGCCAGGCTCTGACCGCTTTCCGTGAAGCCCCGAACGTAGACCACGCCGATCTGCGACTGGAAAAACGCGATGAGATCTTCGGGCGTGAGCTTATGGAACTGGTTCCAGGACAAGGGCTCAGCAGTGAGGCGCAATGCGACTTGGACACTGTGGTCGCGGCGGGTGGAACTACCGTAGATGCCGCTCGCCCAAGTCCCGCGAAACCAGCTTTGCGTATGCACCGGCATGGGCTGATCGGCATCCTCGTAGACGCCCAGTTGTGCCTGGTAGAAAGAGCCACGGAGGGTTTCCGCTCCAACTGCTGCTGCAGGCAGAAGTTCATCCGTGAAGGGCGTCGATGTGAAGGAGGTGACCGTGGGATCGAAGGTTCTCCACGCACCTTCCTCGTAGCGTGGGCCGCGAAGCGATTCTTCATCGGGATGCACAGGCTTCGACAAATCGATGCGGACCGTCACATGGAAGGACACCGGCTGGAATGACGGGTCGAGTGTGCTGGTGCCGTTGCCACGGATGTTTCTGGTGGTGTCCGTGATCGAAAAATCGAGGTCGACGAGGGTGGCACTGGCCGTGGCGGACGTGGTTGCCAGGATCAATGCGCCCAGGGCGCTGCGGATGGATGCCATGTGATTCTCCCTGTTGAATGCTTATGAGGCTTCGACTTTCTCAAGCTCGGGGACTTCAAACGGGTAATACCCACAGATCGGCAGGGTAATGGGGTACGGCTCTCATACCCACTGAGCACCCATGGCCTTTGCCCGCTGTCCTGAGTTGAGAATGATAATGATTCTCACTTGTAGTCAAAGAATCACAAATCAGCACGCGCCGGGGAGCGCATCCATGTCCATCGACTTGCAAAACGTCGCGCTTGGCGACGTCTTCATTGCGCACCGCTCACAACTTCGTGGCATTGCACAGCGCATCGTCGGCTCGCCAGAGTTGGCCGACGAGATCACCCAGGAGGCTTTCCTGAAGCTGGCCGAAGGCGCAACGTTGCGCCAAATCGACAAGCCCTTTTGCTATTGCTGTCAGGTCGTGCGCAATCTGGCGCTGGATCACTGCCGCCGTCAGGCTGTGGAGTCCACCTATCGCGTGTACACGGACGATGGCGAGCTGCCACCGGTGGCGGGGGGCACCGCACCCGAACAAGGCCTGGATGAAAGGCGGGTGCTGCGCGCCATTGACGAGGCGCTGTCGGCCTTGCCTTCGCGCACGCGCAAGGTGTTCGAGTTGTACCGCCTCGGTGGCTTGACGCAGCGCGAGATCGGCAGGGAGCTGGGCTGTTCGGCGACCTTGGTCAACTTCATGCTCAAGGACGCGGCCGATGCCATCGCGGGTTGCCGTGGGCTGCTGGGAGCCTGAGCGCTTGGCTTGATGCCGCTTCGTTCCGTGGCTGCCACAATGCGGCCATGAACGATGAAACGCCGTTTTCGTCCGCATCACCTGCACGTGATCCGATCTGGGACACGGCCTGGTCCTGGCTGATGCGCCAGCCCGAGCGCGCGACGTTCGATGTCGCCGCGCAGGACGCGCTGGCGCAATGGCTTGCATCGTCGGCCGAACACCGCAAGGTCTATGCACAGGCCAGCCGCCTTTGGCTGCTCAGCGGTTTGGTGCCGCCCGTTCACGACATCGATACCGATGGGGATGACGGATCTGCTTGATCTGTCTGCCAGTAAACAAAGCGTCTGGTGCTTCGTCATGAATGGCTGAAGCTTGCGTGCCACCTGTCCGGCACGCAGGCCTTGTCAGCCACATCGAACGAGGACCACCATGTCGACCAGTTGCTTCGACCGCGAGGACGAGACTTTCATCGTGCTCGTGAACCATGAGGAACAGTATTCCATCTGGCCCCATTGGAAGGCCGTGCCTGGCGGCTGGCGTCAGGTCGAAGGAGTCCTGGGTGACAAGCAGACGGTGTGCGCCTGGATCGACCAGACCTGGACCGACATGCGTCCTTTGTCGCTGCGCCAGTGGATGGCTGCCCAGGCCCGTGACGCGGGCGCTGCGGCCTGAAGGGGCGCGTGATGAACATGCCGTTCGTGCGGCGCGCACCTGCGGGCTCGGAGTTGCCTGTCTTGATCACGCCGAATGTTTCTGGCGAGGGCCTGCTGGATGCCTGGCATCGCTTGTCCAGGGTGATCGACGTCCATCTGGCTTGTGTGGGAGGGGTGCTGCTGCGTGGCTTTTCGCTGCCTTCGCTGGAGGCTTTCAGGGCCTTCGCCGCCGCGTTTGGCCATCCGCTGCTGAGCTATGAGTTCGGCTCCACGCCGCGTTCGAATGTGGGCGGCGGCATCTATACGTCGACGGAGTACCCCGCACACCAGGCCATTGCGCTGCACAACGAGCAGGCCTACACGCGGGAGTGGCCGATGAAGATCTGGTTCCACTGCGTGACGGCGGCGCCAGACGGGGGCGAGACACCCATCGCAGACAGCCGCGCGATCTATCGCCGCATGCCCGACCACATCCTTCGCCGCTTCGAGCCGGGTGTGCGCTATGTGCGCAACTACGGCGATGTCGATGTGCCGTGGCAGCAGGTGTTCAACACCGACAGCCGCGCGGAGGTCGAAGCCTATTGCCTGCGCAACGGCATCGAATACAAGTGGACCGCCGATGGTGGCTTGCGCACCGAGCAGCTGTGCCAGGCGGTGGCGCGGCATCCCGTGACGCAAGAGATGGTGTGGTTCAACCAGGCGCATCTCTTTCATGCGTCCAACTTGCCGCCCGAGGTGCGCGAGGCCCTTGTGGCGCTGGTCGGTGAAGCGCACCTGCCCCGTGACGCCCGCTTTGCAGACGGCTCGCCGATTCCGGATGCGCTGCTCGACGAGGTGCGCGCGGTGCTGGATGCAGAGTCGGTCTTCTTCCCTTGGGAACCCGGCGATGTGCTGATGCTTGACAACATGCTCGTCGCCCATGGGCGCGCACCGTTCAAGGGGCCGCGCAAGGTGGTGGTCGCGATGGCACAGCCGCATGGCGATCTGGCCCAGACGGTCTGAACGCTCCCCACGTTTTCCAAACTGAAACCTGCGTGCCCGGCTCACGGGCCGGCGCCGGAGAACCCGCATGACATCTTCTATGCCGTCGACCACGCCATCGCCTTCGTCGATGTCCATGGGGCGTTCGACCCCGCCGCGCAATGTCGTGGCACACCTGCTGGCCCTGGCGGCCCGGCGGCCCCAGGACACGGCCCTGATCGTCGTGCAGGAGCGCGATGGGCAGCCCGTGGACACACCCATCACCTACCAGGCGCTGGACCAGCGCGTGCGCGCCCTTGCATCGAGGCTTCAGCGCCGGGTGGGGCAGGGCGAACGCGCCATGCTGCTGCTGGACAACGATGACCACTACGTGGTGGCGTTTCTGGCCTGCCTGTATGCCGGTGTGATCGCGGTGCCGGTGTTCCCGCCCGAGTCGGCGCGGCCGCAGCACCTGGCCCGCCTGCTGGGCATTGCGCAGGATGCGCAGGCCGCCTGCCTGCTGGCCACACGCGCCACGCTGTCTCGGCTGGCGGATGCGATGCCGCAGTTCGCGGGTTGCCTGGCCATGGCGGTCGATGAGCTTGACGCGGCACTGTCTGCGGGCTGGCAGGCCCAGATGCCCGAGGACGAGGACATCGCCTTCCTGCAGTACACATCGGGCTCGACCTCGGCGCCAAAGGGGGTGATGGTCAGTCATGCGCAGCTGATGGCCAATGAGCGTGCCATCGAGGAAGGCCTGGGCATGGTGCCGGGCGATGTGTTCGTGTCCTGGCTGCCGCTGTACCACGACATGGGGCTGATCGGCGCCTTGCTGCAGGCCCTGCATCGCGGCATCCCCATTGCGCTGATGACCCCCGCGTTCTTTCTTGAGAAGCCGTTGCGCTGGCTGGCGGCCATTTCCAGGTTGCGGGCCACGGTCAGCGGCGGACCGGACTTCGCATACCGGCTTTGCTGCGAGCGGATCGACGAGGCTGCGCGCGATGCATTGGATCTGTCCAGCTGGCGGCTCGCATTTTCGGGGGCGGAGCCGGTGCGGCACGATACCTTGCAGGATTTCGCCGCGCATTTCGGGCCGGCAGGTTTCGATGCACAGGCCATCTACCCTTGCTATGGCCTGGCCGAGGCCACGCTGTTTGTCTCGGGTGGCCGGCGCGGCGGCGGCATGCGGGCGCGCGCATGGTCGGCCGTGGCCTTGACACACGGCAGGGCGCAGCCCGACGAAGCAGGGACGATGTTGGTGGCTTGCGGTGCCGCGGCCACAGGCCATGCGGTCGACATCGTCGATCCGCGGGCCATGGTCTCCTTGGCGCACGGCCATGTGGGTGAGGTCTGGGTCAATGGGCCCAGTGTGGCGCAAGGCTACTGGCGACGCCCGAAGGAGACGGCTGACAGCTTCGTAGTCCGGGGTCGGGACCGTTGGCTGCGTACCGGCGACCTGGGTTTCGTGTCAGATGGGCAGCTCTACATCACCGGGCGCATCAAGGACCTCATCATCCTGCGCGGCCAGAACGTGTATCCGCAGGACATCGAGCGGGCCATCGAGGCCGAGGTGGAGGCCATCCGCAAAGGGCGCATCGCGGCATTCGCCGTGCACATGGCGGGTGGACATGAAGGTGTCGGTGTGGCGGTGGAGATCGGGGCGGGCATGCGCAAGCTCGTGCCCGATCAGGCGCTGGTCGATGCGCTGAACGTGGCGGTGGCGGGTGTGTGCCGCCAGTCGGCCTCTGTGATCCTGCTGCTTCATGCGGGTGCCTTGCCCAAGACTTCCAGCGGCAAGCTGCAGCGCAGTGCCTGTCGTGAAGGGTGGCTGCGGCGATCCTTGCCAGCCCACGCGATCTGGGAGCGGGGCCCGGGAGAGGAACCCGGAGGCTTCGTCCTGGGCGGGCCGGGCCTGCAAGGGCCGGGCAAGGATGGTGTGTCATCGGACGAGACGCAGACAAGGGACGATGTGGAACGGGTGCTCGCGGCCTTCTGGGCTTCTCAGCTCAAGCTGGCGCATCCGCCGAATGCCGGGGCAAACTTTTTCGCCGATGGCGGCGATTCGCTGAAGGCCGCACAGCTGGCGGCACGCATCGCCGGCCAATGGGGTGTGGCGTTTGCACCCCGCCTTGTGTTCGAACATGCCTGCTTCGGCGACTTGCTGGCGGCCGTGCGTCAGGCGCGGGTCCTGCATGCACAGGGGCTTTCCGGCCGCCCCGGGGTGGCACCTGTCATGCCGCCCATCACGCCGATCCCGGCATCGGAGCGGGCGGGCCCGCTGCCCCTGTCGGCCGCGCAGGAGCGCCAATGGTTTCTTTGGCAGCTGGACCCGGGCAGCAGCGCCTATCACATCGGGCTTGCATTGCACCTGGCCGGCGACCTGCATGTGCCCGCCTTGAAGCAAGCGCTGCAGGATGCGGTGCAGGCACACGAGGCCCTGCATACCGTCTTCCGTGTCGGCGAGGACGGCAGGCCGGCCCAATGGGTCGGCGTGCCTCGAGCCCTGGATGTGCCTGTGGTGGATCTGGGTGCGCAGCGCCCGCGAGAGGGCGAGGTGGAGGCCGCAGTGGGCGATGTGGTGGCCCGCCCCTTCGACCTGAGCGAAGGGCCTTTGCTGCGCGCCGCATTGCTGCGGCAGGGCGCGACGCGGCACGTGATGGTGCTGTGCATGCATCACATCGTCTCGGATGGCGCATCGATGCAGATCCTGGTCGACGAAGTGATGCGCCGCTATGCCGCCTTGTCGAAGGGGCAAGCCTGGCATGCGGTGCCCGGTGCCATCCAATATGCGGACCATGCAGTCTGGCAACGTGCCTGGCTTGCCAATGGCGAAGCAGCCCGGCAACTCGCCTGGTGGCGCGCACAACTCGGTGCGCAGCATCCTGTGCTGGCTTTGCCGGTTGACCGGCCTCGCACGGCGCGGGCGGCCTGCACCGCGGCGCGTCAGGCCATCGAGGTACCCGCATCCTTGATGGCCTCGCTGCGCCGCAAGACGGTGGAGCAAGGCGGCACGGTGTTCATGACCTTGCTGGGTTGCCTGCATGGCCTGCTGCACCG
>CAYPUS010000043.1:0-13981 GCA_964413815.1 uncultured Aquabacterium sp.
GGGTCGACCCCGGCGGTGTGGCCGTCTTCTTCGTAGACATAGACCAGGTCGATGTCGGAGGAGACGTTGAGTTCACGCCCGCCCAGCTTGCCCATGCCCACGACCCACAGGTCGATGCGCTGACCGCGTTCGTCGAGAGGGGCGCCATGCTTGAGATCGGCCTCCGCTTCGGCGGCGGCCAGGGCCCGCTCCAGGGTGACCTCGGCCAGCTCCGTCATCGCGGCGGTGATGTCCAGCATGGCAGCGCCCGCTTCGGTGTCGAGCACGGCCAGGCGCTCGAGCACCAGTTGGCGGGCGACCCGCAGTGCCGCGCCCAGATCCCGTCCGCCCGCTTGCAGGGTGTCGATCAGGGCGGCGATCTCGGCCATGCGCGGCAGACCCGGCGATGCGGCGGCGAAAGCGGCCAGCTCATCGGGGTAGCGACGCCGGATGCGCTGGACGAAACGCGAATGGCTGGCTTGCACCGTTGTCGCGACAGCATCAATCGGGAAATCAATCATGGAACCGCGTGGTCAACAAGAAGGTCTGTGCTAGGTTATCGGTTGTCGATCCCTGGGCTGAACCCGCCGTTGATGGTAGGGCACCCACATGTCATGAAAGTGAGGGATTCGACGGATCACCGATTTTTTGCATGTCCCAGCTTCCCGAACTGCTTCCTGAACCCCAGATCAAGCTGCCTGCTGGCGTCCGGGGCCGTCTTGGGGCATCGGCCTTGAAGCTGGGCCGCGCCGGGCAACGGGTGCTGGTCGCTTTGGGCGTGCTGACAGGTGTGCTCGCGGTGGCAGGTGCGGTGGCTTGGGCCGTGTTGTTGTTGCAGATTCTGCCTCGCATCGACGCATGGCGTTTCGACATCGCCGAACAAGCCACAAGATCCTTGGGGGTGCCCGTGCGCATCGGCCAGGTGGTGGGGCGGGCCGAAGGTCTCTGGCCCATCCTCTCTTTGAGGGAGGTCCAGTTGCTGGATGCGGCCGGACGGGTGGCCTTGCGCCTGCCGGAGGTGACGGCCAGCGTGTCGCCCGCGACGCTGGCGCCCCATGCCCTGATCGCAGGCGAGCTGCGGCTGGACAAACTCGTGCTGGTGGCGCCTGAACTCGAGGTGCGGCGCGACCGCGATGGCCACTTCCATGTGGCGGGCCTCAAGCTCGCGTCGACGGCCGCGACCTCTGGCGATGCCGGCAGTGCCGCCGCCGACTGGGCGCTGACCCAGGCAGAAATCAGCATTACCAAAGGCACGGTACGCTGGACGGATGAGTGGATGGGCGCCCCGACGCTGGCCCTGCAGGACCTGGATCTGAGCCTGCGCAACCGCGCGGGCTGGCTCAGGCGGCGGCACGATTTGCACATCGAGGCCACGCCGCCGGCAGCCTTCGGACGCCGCTTCGCGCTGACCGGCACCATGCGCCAGCCCATCTGGCGGGCCTTCAGCATGTCCGCCGATGCCGCCCTGGCCGAAGGCGGGGCGGAGGGCGAAGGGCTGGCCTGGTGGCAGCGCTGGGAGCTGTCGACCACTTCGCCCAGCGACTGGGAGACCTGGTCGGGCGCGATGCAGGCCAGCCTGCCGCATGTGGATGTGCAACAGCTCAAGCGTCACGTGAAGATGCCCATCGCGGTCGATGGCGGGCGGGGCGCCCTGTCGGCGGAGTTGCGCCTGGAAAAGGGCGTGCTGGGCGGGCTGACGCTGGATGTGGCCGTGCAGGATGTGAACGTGCGCATGGGCCGGCAACTGGCGCCCCTGGCTTTCCGCCGCCTGCAAGGGCAGCTGATGCTCGCGCGCGAAGCGGGCGCTTCGACCCTGTCCTTCCAGCGTCTGGGCTTCGTGCTCAACGATGGCCTGAGCTGGCCGGCCAGCAATGGGCATCTCGCATGGCGGCATGGTCCTTTGCAAGGCGGCTTCTCGGATGCCGGCTGGAGCCTCGGCATGGGTGGCGAGATCAAGGCCGATCGGCTGGATCTGGCGCTGCTGGCCAAGATCGTCGATCGCCTGCCCGTGGCGCCCGGGGTGCGGCAGACGCTGGCCGACGTGGCGCCCCACGGCATCGTCGAGCAGCTCTCTTGGCAATGGGATGGCGCCCTCGAATCGCCCAGCAGCTACAAGGCCGGCGCGCGCATCCAGGGTCTGGGTTGGGCGCCGTCGGAGACGGCGGGGCGGCCCGGCCTGGAGCGTGCACAGGTGACCTTGACGGCCGACCAGGCCGGCGGGCGCGCGGTGGTGGCGGTCCAGAACGGTTGGGTGGCCTTTCCCGGCGTTTTCGAAGACCCGCGCATTCCGCTCAGCAGTTTCCAGGCGCGGGTGAACTGGTTGTTCAAGCCGGGGACCGCGCCGCAAGCGCCGGCCGATTTGCAGGTCGACGTCAAGGAGGCGCGCTTTGCCAACGAGGATGCCGCCGGGCATCTGGAGGCCAGCTGGCGCACGGGCGGCCAGACAGGCGATCGGGCCGATGGCCAGGCGGCGCCGCGCTTTCCGGGCGTGCTCCAGCTCAGCGGCAAGCTCGAGCGCGCCCAGGCCAGCCGGGTCTGGCGTTACCTGCCACTGACGATTCCTCAGGCCCCGCGCGACTATGTGCGGCATGCCATCCGCAGCGGCCAGGGCGAGAACGTGTCTTTCGAAGTGGCGGGCGACCTGGACGCCTTTCCTTTCAAGGACGATGTGGGCGGGCGCTTCCGCGTGACGGTGCCGATGCGCAATGTGGCGCTGGACTATGTGCCGCTGGCCATGCAGGGCTCGGACCCGGCGCGCAGCGGCGCCTGGCCCGCCTTCACCTCGCTCGAAGGGCTGCTGCTGTTCGAAGGCCAGCGCATGGTGATCAAGGACGCCAAGGGCTTGCTGGGTAGCGTGGGGTCAGGCACCTTCGCCTTGAACAATGTGCAGGGCCGCATCGACGACCTCGCGCAGGACGATCCGCACCTGCGCATCGAAGGCCAGGGCGCCGGTCCGCTCGATGACATGGTGCGCTTCCTGGCCCAGTCGCCGGTTGGGCGCTGGACAGGCAATGTGATGGGGCATTCGCAGTCCAGCGGGACGGGCACGATGAAGCTGGCGCTCGATATCCCGCTCGACCGGGCCGAGGACACCGCCCTGCAGGGGGCCGTCATCCTCGCCGAGCGCGATCAGGCGGCCTTGCGCCTGGGTCCGGCCGTGCCGATGTTCTCGGCCTTGCAGGGCACGATCACCTTCACCGAAAAAGACCTCTCGGTCATGGCCCGCACGCGCGTGTGGGGCCACATGGTGGAGGTTTCAGGCAAACGCACGGCCGATGGCAGCACGCGCTTCGTGGCCCAGGGCAGCATGTCTGCCGAGGGACTGCGGCAGGCCCAGGAGTACCCGCCCTTGCAAAAGCTCGCGCAGCGCCTGAGTGGCGAGGCGCCCGTCACCGTGACCGTCAGCATGGCCAAGAGCGATGGTCAGGGCGCCACGGCGCAGCCCGAAGTCCAGGTCACTTCCACGCTGCAAGGGATGGCCGCGAGCCTGCCGGCCCCGATGAACAAGGCCGCACCTTCGTCCTGGCCGCTCAAGGTGGTCTACCGCGGCGAAGAGGATGGCGGGCAGGCCGATGCCCTGCTTGTGGATTTGGGCAATCCGCAGGCACAGCAGACGGCGCAAGCCCTGCTGCCCTGGTTGCGCGTGGACCTGCGTCGTGACACCCGTGGCGAGGACGCCCGGGTCAGCCGCGGCACGCTCAGCCTCATCCAGGCCGGCGTGGGTGGCGCCATTGGTGTGCCGGCCCTGCCGACCAAGGGCATTGCCGCCGTGGCGGCGATCCCGACCCTCGACGTGGATGCATGGCGCGCGGCCCTCAAGGAGCTCAAGGGCCTGGATGGTGGCAGCCCGGCCATCTCGCAATCCGCTGCCGATGCGGCAGAAAGCTATCTGCCTGAAAGCCTGACCATCAAGACCCACGCTCTGGTTTTGAACCAGCGCACGCTCAAGGATGTGTCGGGCACCCTGGCCCATCCGTCGCCCGGTGTCTGGCGTGCGCAGATCGATTCGCAGCAGGTGGCCGGTCAGCTGGAGTGGGCGCCGGAGGCGGCCGCGCTGTCGGCCGGGCCGGGCTCGACAAGGTTGACGGCGCGCCTGTCCCGCCTGTCGATCCCGCCGGCCGAGGCCCAGGCCTTGCAGGAGCAGGCCTTGCAGGAGCAGGCGGCCGAACAGATGCTGTCCGCCGAGGCGGCCAACAGCCTGCCCGCCCTCGACATCGCGGTCGAGCAACTCGAATGGCGAGGCCTGCCGCTGGGCAAGCTGGAGGTCGAGGCCGTCAACCACCTGGCCCCGCAGCCCGAGTGGCGTCTGACCAAGTTCCGCATCACCACGCCGGAAGCGCAGCTCCATGCCACAGGCAATCTGGCGATGTTGCCCGCTCCCGGCCCGGCCAAGCCGCCCCTCAGCACGGGTGCAGGGCCGGGCGTGGCCAATGCGGCCCCTGTGACCGCGCCCGCGCCCGCGCCTCGCCCGAGGTTGCGTTCGGCTTTCGGCTTCACGCTGGATCTGCAAAACAGCGGCGCGTTGCTCACCCGGCTGGGCCTGCCCCAGACTTTGCGAGGCGGCAAAGGCAAGCTCACTGGTCAAGTGAGCTGGCAGGGCATGCCGATGGAGCCGGACCCCTTGAGCATGAGTGGCGACGTCAATGTGCAGATCGCCGAGGGGCAGTTCCTGAAGGTCGATCCGGGCATGGCCAAGCTGCTGGGCGTGGTCAGCATGCAGGCCCTGCCGCGCCGCCTGACGCTGGACTTCCGCGACCTGTTCCAGTCGGGCTTCGTCTTCGATGCGATCGATGGCGACGTCAAGATCGGACAGGGCGCGGCCAACACCCGCAACCTGCGCATGCGCGGGCTGCAGGCCGTGGTGCTGATCGAAGGCCAGGCCGATCTGGCACGCGAGACGCAGAACCTGCACGTCTACGTCGTGCCCGAGATCAATGCGGGTGGCGCTTCGCTGGCCTATGCGGCCATCAATCCGGTGATCGGGCTGGGCACCTTCCTGGCGCAGGCACTGCTGCGCAAGCAGATCTCCGATGCCGGCACCCAGGCGTTCCGCATCACCGGCCCCTGGGCCGATCCGCTGGTCGAGAAGGTCAGTCCCGCGGGCGCCGCGCCGGTGGCTTCCGACGCGGCATCGTCGGTCACAGGGCGCCGAAAACCTTCTTGAGGATGGCGCTGCCCGTGGCCGCCGGGTCCCGGCGGATGCGGCGCTCTTCTTCGCCGATCACGAAGTACAGGCCGTCGAGCGCGCGGGTCGTGACGTGGTCCTGCACGGTGACCGCATTGCCGCGGATCAGCCCCAGCCGGCTGGCCTTGCTGGCCACATCGTTGTAGGAGCGGGCCAGCGAGAGCTTGTCCACCGCTTTGGACACGACGGGCTGGAAGGTCTCGGTCAGGGGCGCGCGCGTCTGGGCGCTGAAGTATTCGGTCACCGCGTTGTCGCCACCCTTGAGGATGCGCACGGCATCTTCCAGCGTCATGCGCGTGATGGCCTGCGTCAGCAGAGGCTGGGCCAGTGCGACGGCGTTTTCCGCGGCGTGGTTCATGGCCGTGGTCAGGTCATCGAGCTGTTGCCCGCGACCGACGGTGCGCAGCACGGGCGCGGCGCGCTCCAGCACATCCGGCAGGCGGATGCGCACCTTGTCGTTGGACAGGAAGCCGTTGGCCACGCCCAGTTGGCTCACAGCCACCTTTGCGCCACGCTCAAGCGCTTCTTTCAAGCCCGAGCTGGCATCGACCTGGGTCAGGGCAGCAGCCCACCCAGTGATGGGTAGGGCTTCCAGGCAGAGCAGGCCCACACCAGAGCCCAAGGCCGAAGACAATACACTGCGACGATTCATTCCATCTCTCCGTTCGATATCCACTGTGGTGACCACGATGCACCTGCCCCGCCGTTCCATGTTGTCATTGTTCGCTTCCCTGACCCTGGCTGTGCCTTTGCTGGTGGCCTGTTCCGGTTCGGGCCAGGCCGTGCCGGATCTGCCGTTCACCCAGCTCGATGGCAGCCAGCACCGCATGGCCGACCTCAAGGGCAAGGTCACCTTGGTGAACTTCTGGGCCACCAGTTGCTCGACCTGTGTCAAGGAGATGCCAGAGCTCGTTGCGACGCATCAGAAGTTCAAGGACCAGGGCTATGAGACCCTGGCCGTCGCCATGTCGTATGACCCGCCAGCATATGTCAACCAGTTCGTCGAAACGCGCAAGCTGCCGTTCCGGGTCGCGCTGGACCACGATGGCTCGATCGCCAAGGGCTTCGGATCGGTGGAGCTGACGCCCACGACCTTCCTGCTCAACAAGAAGGGGGAAGTGGTCAAGAAATACATTGGCGAGCCGGATTTTGCCGCACTGCACCAACTGGTGGGCAAGCTGCTGGCCGAATGATGCCGCCAAGGACGGCGTTTTGACGAACCGCCGGCCTTCTTTACATCCCGGGCTACATCACCCGGGAGAGCTCGTAGACCAAGGCCGAGGGCAGGGCGCTGGCAATGCCGTCGCGCCCGACCCGGGTCATCCCGCTGCCGTTGGTGCCTGCGAGATCGAGGGTCCTGCCTTCCTCGGTCACCTCGATGAAGACGAACTCCGGCACTTCCTTGCGGATCTCGGCAACGAGCCGCTCGAAGCTGGTCGAGCGCAGCGCGCCTTCGAACACCACCGCATGCGGCAGGCCTTCCCGGCAGAACTCTGCGGCTTCGCGCACCGAGCCGACGAAATCGAGCACCAGCCCCATCGACTTGAGTGCCTCGCGTGCCGCCAGCCGGATGTCGCGCTGCGCTGCGACCACCAGCACATGGCTGCCGGCCAGGGGTTTGGAGTTGACCGAATCGGAGAAGCCGTTGTCGCTGCCGATGGCTGCACCGTCGGTCAGCACGGCCTGGACGGTGCCCGGGAAGGTCAGGGTCAGCGTCACACGTTGCGCGGGGTCGCGGCCATTCACGGTGCGCTCGACCGTCAGCCCCATGGCCTGCGCGGTCTGTGCGAGCAGATGCCAGGCCAGCGTGTCCAGCTGCTGCGTGGGCTCGCTGTCGCTGCCGCCCTCGGTGGCGAACGCCGAAGCCTTCATGCGGAAGGTGCAGTGCAACTGCGCGTGCGCGGGCCAGGTGCTTGTCCGCACACTCAGCTCGACGCCGCCTTCGGCGCAGTCGAGCCACCAGTCGACCAGGCCATCGAGCAGGCCGAACAGCATCGAGGCATCGACCTGGATCTCCAGCGGCATGAGCGACTGGGACAGCTGCAACTGGCGTGTCTGCAGTTCGCGGGCCCGATAGGCCAGCACGCTTTGCACCGTGTTGGTCAGGTGCACACGCTCATGCGACTGGCGAATGCGGCCGGCGGCCATGCGCGCGATCTGCTGACAGCGGATGCCGGCCTGACGGGCGCGGTCGCCCTCCTCGCGCAGCGCGCGCAGGCCCGCATGGTCGATGCGGCCGGTGCTGGCCAGCGTGGTGACGCGCTCCAGCGCCGCGGTCAAGGGCTCGGCCAGGTCTCTGCCCAGCCGGCCCAGCAGCGCTTGCCAGGGCACGGGCGAGCCGGACGCCAGCGACGCAGACGCCTGTGCGGCCCCTTCGTCTGAGGCGACGAGAGGGTCTGGTGCATGAAAGGGGCGCTGCGGTTCGGGGGACATGGGAGGGGCTGCTGCAAGGGCGGCTCAGTCTTTTGTCTCCTCAGGGATTTGTCTATCCCATGCATGAGTGAGGAAGACCGCACGTTTTGCATAATGAGGCATATGGCCATCTTCCCTTGCCTTGCCCCCTTCACATTGGCGGTGCGGCCCCTTGCCGCGCGGCTCGCATGCGGTGTGGGGCTCGCCGTGGCGATGGCGGCCTGCAGCCCCGCCCTGAACTGGCGCGCCGTCCAGGTGCCGGATGCCGATGGCCTCAGCGCGCTGTTTCCGTGCAAGCCCGAGCGCATCGAGCGCCGGATCGCATGGCATGGGGTGCCCGAAGGGGTCGTCATGCACATGCTGGCCTGCGAAGCGCAAGGCCTCAACTGGAGCCTGAGCTACGTCACCTTGCCGGAGGTCGGCCTGATCGAGCCGGCCTTGCGCCAGTGGCCCGAAATGGTGCGCGCCAACATCGAGCGGGCGGGCCAGGCCTTGCAGGGCGGGTCGGCCGCGGTTCTTGCGACGGACCGGGGGCCGGTGTCGGTGCCGCGCATGACCCCATCGGACCATGCGCACGCCTGGTACTTCGAAGGCGTCAAGCCCGATGCCAGAGGGCAGGCGGTCCCGGTGGCCATCCATACGTGGCATTTTTTCCACGGAATGACCGTGCTCCAAGCATCTGTTTCAGGGGCCCCGGAGGGGCTGGCTCGGCAAAGCAGTGAAGATGTGACGCAAGCCTTCTTTGGCGGCTTTCACTTTCCCGGCTGAGATGCCGATAATTGGTGCGTATGGCAGGCCTTTTCATCATTGCGCACGCGCCGCTGGCTTCCGCCTTGAAGCTGGCTGCAACGCATTGCTTCCCGGATGCGGCGCAGAGCATGCAGGTGCTCGATGTGCCCGCCAACCTGCCTTCCGATGAAATCGAGGCCCAGGCCCGTCTGCTGCTGGCCGCGGCCATCGAGTCCGATCCGCGCGGTGAGGCCCTCGTGCTGACCGACGTCTTCGGTGCCACACCCTGCAACACCGTCCAGCGTCTGGCAGATGGTGTGCGGGTCAAGGTGATCACAGGTGCGAATGTGCCGATGCTGTGGCGGGCCCTCAACTACGCCTCCGAGCCGCTCGAGACCCTGATCGCGCGCGCCGTCGCCGGGGGCACCCAAGGTGTCATGCAGATCGCCACGAGCCGCCCGCACAACCAGGTGAGCCAACCCACCCATGATCAAGACCACCGTCACCATCAGCAATAAGCTGGGGCTGCATGCCCGTGCCTCGGCCAAGCTCACCAAGCTGGCCAGCAGTTTTCCCTGCGAAGTCTTCATGAGCCGCAATGACCGCCGCGTGAATGCCAAGAGCATCATGGGCGTGATGATGCTGGCCGCAGGCGTCGGTGCCACGGTGGAGCTCGAATGCGATGGGCCCAAGGAAGAAGAAGCCACCAAGGCCCTGACCGCCCTCATCAACGACAAGTTCGGCGAAGGCGAGTGAATGTGGCCAGGGGCGGCTCTTGGAGGCCGTCTGCCACACCCCCCCGTGGGAACCCGAGCGATTTCCGGTCAATGCGGTGCAATGGCACGCCACTTGTGCATGGCTGGGACCTTTTTGCGTCTCTTTGGTGCAACATTTGGCTTCCGCAAGCACCGCTTCAAGGGCACAGTCCTCGGAGTTCAGGAAGACCTTTTTCCTCTTCAATGCTGCATGGAGTCGTGATGACCAAGTCTGGTGTCCAAACAGTTCCCCGTCTGTTGTTCAAGGCGTCGACGCTGACGCTCGCGGTGGCTGTCGCCAGCATGGCGCACGCGGCCGAGAATGGCCTGCAACGCTACTCTCCGGGCATCGGTGGCAGCGACATGACCGCGCCGCTGAGCCCTGGCTGGTACTTCCAGATGCCGGTCGTGGCCTATCACGCCAAGAAGGTCAAAGGCAATGACGGCAAGACCGCGACCTCGGCCACGCCGCTGCCGGGCGTGCGTGCGACGCAATCGATCGATGCCAGTTCCTACGCGCAACTGCCGCGCCTGACCTACCTGGGCACCGACCGTTTCCTCGGCGCCAACATCGGCTTCACGGCGATGCTGCCGGTCGTCAAGCGCAAGGCCAATTTCGGCGCGTGGGCACCGGCTCCGTTGACGGCAGCGGTGGCTGCGGCCGCGCGTGCGCAAAGCGGTTCGGAGTTCGGTTTCGGCGACATCGAGATCTCGCCGATCATGCACTGGGAGATCGGTGATCACCAGCACGTGACCTTCGCGCCCACGCTGGTGCTGCCCACGGGCGACTACAACGTGGCCGAGCGCATCAACCCGGGCTCGGGCAACTTCGTGACCTTCCGTCCCTCGGTCCAGTACGCCTTCATCGGCGACGGCTGGGATCTGGGTGGCCGCGCCGTGCTGTCCTACAACCAGCGCAACAAGGACAACGGCTACTACTCGGGCAACATGTTCAACTTCGACTGGCAGGCGATGATGTTCGTCAGCGAAGACGTGCGCCTGGGTCTGCAAGGCTACTTCGTGCGTCAGCTGAACGACGACACCCAGAAGCTGAGCCCCTACGTGCTGGCCCAGAAGCTCGAAAAGGAAATCATCGAGGGCAACAAGACCAGCGTGAACGCCGTGGGCCCGGCCATCGCCTGGCTGCCCAATGGCGGCGAGTTCCTGCTGGAAGGCAAGTACGTCAAGGAATACAAGGCACGCAACCGCACCGAAGGCCATGCCTGGTGGCTGACCTTCTCCAAGCCGCTGTGAGCCTGGGTGCTGAGCCAGTGGTCTTCACCATGCATGGGAGGTATGAGCCATGTCCTTGTCCGATGAGCTGATCCACAACGGCCGGGTGGACGTCCAGCGGCGGCAGCTGCTGGCGGGTGCGGCGGCGGCCTCTTTGATGCCGTTTGCTTCCCCCGCCCAGGCCGATGTGCTGCTGGAAGGCGTCGAGCTGCCCGAAACCATCACCGCGTATGGGCGCAAGCTGGTGCTCAATGGCGCCGGCGTGCGCAAGCGTGGCTACTACAAGGCCGACGTCACGGCGCTGTACCTGCCTGAAAAGCGCACCACCGCCGACGCGATCTACAAGCTCGATGGCATTCGCCGCATCCAGCTCAACATCCTGCGCGAGTTCACTTCTTCGACGATCAGCCGCATCTTCATTGCCGACTTCAAGCAGGCGGCAACCGAAGAAGAATTCAAGCGGCTCATCAATGTGGTGAGCATGATCGGCGCGGCCTATGCGAACGTGAAACGCGTCGTCAAGGGGGACGTCGTCAACCTCGACTGGGTGCCCGGGCAAGGCTGGATGGCCACGCACAATGGCCGCCCGCTGACCACCGACAGCGGCGGCGTTGTGGCGATCAACGACGAGCTGGCCTATCAGATCTATCTGCGCATGTACATCGGCCAGGCCGCGCCCGAAGAGCTGCGCAATGGCCTGCTGGGCCTGACCCGTCTGCCGAAGACCGGCGGCCGCGACAGCGACTGATCGCCTGGCGCCTGCGGTTCAGTCGCGCGGATAGTGCGCGGCCAGGATGGGCGGCAAAGGCGCCTCGATCAGGTTGGCCATCAAGCGCAGGCCATCGGCGACAGGGTCCGACAAGAGGCCCTTGGGGCTGTGGTTGACGGCCTCTTCCACCCAGGCCTTGAGCAATTGAGGCCGCACCATCCACGACATTTCCTGTACCCCGGCCAGTGCGTGCATCAAGGCGTCGGCGTCCGGGGCGACAGGTGCCTGGGCGTCGGCCGGCAGGCCGCATCGCGCCATGACGGCCCGAAACCAGGCCAGGCTGGCCGCCGATGACGACTCATGCGGCAGGACTTCCGGCACGAAGCGGGACAGGTAGGCGCTCAAGGACGAGACCGATTGGCGGGCCTGTTCATCGAGTGAGGCCAGGCCGTCGCCATCGCTGGCCAGGGGGCGCAGGAAGGCGCGCTTGTCTGCCTGCATGCCCATGCGGTGGCGCAGGGCCAGCCACCACAGCCGGTCCAGCGGGCTGACCAGGCCATCGGCGCGCAGCAGGTCGCGGGCCTGCTCGACCAAGGCGCGGCGCAGGGCGATGGGCTCGGCCGCGATGGAGGCGGTCAGCCGTTCGAACTCCGGCACGCGCCGCGTGGGCAGCAGGCTGTCCACCGCATCGAGGATCACGGATGCGTTGGGCATGTCTTCGGCCAGCTGGAACCAGAATGCCCGCTCGCGCTCATTGCCCGGGTTCATCATCAGCGCCAGGGTGACAAGCCGGCGTTCATTGGGCCCGACGAAGCCCAGCATGCGGGCCAGCGCCTCGCGGTCTGCCGCCTTGCGTTGCTGCTGTTCGAGCGCCGCGCGCGCCAGGGGGTCCGCTGGCGGAGGTGCGGCGGCCGGGGCGGCGTTGAGCACACCGGCTTCGGCGCGCGCCTCAGGAGAAGGCGCGCGGCGGCGGGGCTCGGGTGTGTCGATGCGCACCAGTGGTGCCGGCAAGGGCGGCAGCACGGCGCCGCAGACACGGCGGATGCGCTCTTGCAGACGGGGATGGCTGGCCAGCCATTTCGCGCCCCAGGGTTCATGCATCAGCAGCGAGGCCACCATGCCGGCAGCCGGATGCCGCATCCGGTCGGCCAGCATTTCCTGGTCATGCCAGAGCTTGCGCAGCACATTGCCCAGCCCATCGCGCGAGCGGGTGAACTGGATGGCGCTGGCATCGGCCAGGAACTCGCGCTGGCGCGAGACGGCCGCCTGCAGGACGCGGCCGGCCATCCAGCCGAGCCAGCCCACCGCCAGGAAGACGCAGCCAATGAGCCACAGCGGCACGTTGACCCGCCGGTTCTCGTCGGGTGCCATCAGGGTGCGCCCATAGCCGTGCACCAGCGACAGCCCCCAGACCATGGACAGCAGGCGCATGGTCAGCGGCAGGTCGGCCTCCTTGATGTGACCGAACTCGTGGGCGACCAGGCCCTGCAGTTCGGCGCGGGTCAGGCGCTCCAGCGCGCCGCGGGTGACGCACATGACGAGGTCCTGCGGGGCCCAGCCGGCCACGAAGGCGTTGATCGCGTCCTCACGGTCGAGCACGAAGACGCGCGGCAGCGGCTGGCCGCTGGCCAGGGCCATCTCATCGACCACATTGAGCAGGCGCTTTTCGGTGGCCAGGTCCGGGTCGGTGACCTCGCGGCCGCCGAGCCAGTGCGCCACGCGCACCCCGCCGCCGTCACGCAAGCGGTGTGTCTCGACCAGGGTGCCGCCGATGACGAACAGCAGCACCAGCGCCGTGTTCGTCTCGAAAAACAGGGCTGGATAGCCGCCCGCCATCGGCATCACCAGTTTGTACAGGAGCGCAAGCAGGCCGTTGACGGCCAGCGTCAACATGACCAGCAGCACGAGGAACCAGCTCAGCAGC
This sequence comes from uncultured Aquabacterium sp., assembly GCA_964413815.1. Lineage (GTDB taxonomy): Bacteria > Pseudomonadota > Gammaproteobacteria > Burkholderiales > Burkholderiaceae_C > Aquabacterium. The sequence continues at coordinate 12,927 of CAYPUS010000043.1, forward strand.
CTGACGGTCTGGGTCCGGGCCTCGCCTTGATGTTGTCGGAACCGCATGACAACACGACCTCAATGGCGCCCGCTCACAGGGTGACCTTGACCGGGGCCCGTTCGGCCTCGGTGGTGGTGGCCTGGAGCATGGCGGCGGTGCGAAAGCCGAACAGCCCCGCCACGACATTGGTGGGGAACTGGTGTGCGGCGTTGTTGTAGTCCAGCACGGCGTCGTTGAACAGCTGGCGCGAGAAGGCCACCTTGTTTTCGGTGTGGGTCAGCTCTTCGCTGAATTCGCGCAGGGTCTGGTCAGCCTTCAGGTCGGGGTAGGCCTCGATGATCGCGCGGAAGCTGCCCATGGCGCTGGCCAGCACGTTCTCGGCCATGCCCAGGCTCTTGACCGGCCCGGACTGGTAGGGCTGCGCCTTGACCAGGTCGGTGGCGGCCATGACCTGTGCGCGCGCGGCGGTGACCCGCTCCAGTGTCTCGCGCTCGTGGCTGAGGTATTTGCGTGCCACATCGACCAGATTCGGGATGAGGTCGTGCCGGCGCTTGAGCTGCACGTCGATCTGGGCGAAGGCGTTGCCGATCTCGTTGCGCAGGCGGATCAAGCGGTTGTAGGCCCCGACCGCCCAGAAGATGAGCAGGGCGATCACGCCCAGGATGACGATCTGTGTGGTGCTCACGCGCTCAACTCCCTGTTGGGGTCATGGTTGTTCGGACGATGCCTGGACTTTACAGGCAATGAAGGCTTCCCAGCCTTCGCGGCGTAGGTCGCAGGCCGGACAAGTGCCGCAACCATAGCCCCAGGCATGCCGGTGGGTGCGGTCGCCCAGGTAACAGGTGTGGGTGTGCTCGACGATGAGGGCGTTGAGGGCCTCGCCGCCCAGCGTGTCGGTCAGCGCCCAGGTCTGGGCCTTGGTCAGCCACATCAGCGGCGTCTCGATGGTCATGGGGCTGTCCAGGCCGAGGCTGATGGCCACCTGCAGGGCCTTGAGCGTGTTGTCCCGGCAATCCGGGTAGCCGGAATAGTCGGTCTCGCACATGCCGCCGACCAGCACGGAGGCGCCGCGC
>CAYPUS010000044.1:0-13647 GCA_964413815.1 uncultured Aquabacterium sp.
GGACCAGGGCGAGAAGATTCTGTGGGCGCCCTGGTCCTTCAGGTGCTTGACGATGGCCAGCGCGCAAGAGCTGGTCACCATCCAGTCCGCGCGGGCCTTCACGGCGGCCGAGGTGTTGGCATAGACCACCACCTTGCGATCCGGGTGCGCATCGCAAAAGCGCGCGAAGTCGTCGGCGGCGCAGCCCAGGTCCAGCGAACAGGTGGCGTCCAGATCGGGCATCAGCACGCGCTTTTCGGGGCTGAGGATCTTGGCCGATTCACCCATGAACTTCACGCCCGCCACGATCAGCGTCTGCGCGCTGTGGTCTCGGCCGAAGCGCGCCATCTCCAGCGAATCCGACACGCAGCCACCGGTCTCCTGGGCCAGGTCCTGCAGGTCGCCATCGACGTAGTAATGGGCCACCAGCACCGCGTTGCGGGCCTTGAGCAGCGCCTTGATGCGCTCGCGCGCCTCGGCCTTGGCGTCCGCGCTCAGGGGCGGTGGCACCTTGGCCCAGGCATGCGCGGTGCAGGTTGCGCCGCTGGCGTCCTGGCGGTCGTAATCGTATTCAACGGTGTTGGGGGAACTCATGGTGTCACGTCGCTTGAAATCGATTTGCGATGCTGGATCCGGCGGTCGATCCACGCCACCAGCTCGCACGATAACCATACGGCATAAAAGGCAAAGATGACGTCGCTCAGGAAGTGGCCGCCCTGCATCATCCGGCCCAGTCCGACGATGCCGCCGGTCACGATGCCGATCAGCAGCCAGCGCCTGCGCCAGACGGGCCCGCATGTCAGGCCCAGGCTGATGAGCGCAAAGCCTGCCGCCGCGTGGCTGCTGACGAAGCTGCGGTGGTGCTTGGGATCCTTGCCTTGCACGAATGGCCCTTGGTAGACCTGCGTGCCGCCGAATTGTTCGACCTGCACGGGGCGGGGGCGGCCCACGGTGTTTTTCAGCACCCCTTCGATCACCAGGCCGGGGCCCAGCAGGGCGCAGCACACGGCCACCACCGCGGCGTGCCGCAAGGGCCCTTTGCAACGCTGGGCCATCTCGGCCTTGCCGCGGCGGACCAGCATGCGCGAGATCCGTGGCGCGCTCAAGGCGAAGAGCAGCAAGACCACCACCAGCGCGCGGCCCAGGATCGGCGTCCAGTCGTACAGCGCGCGCACCATGGGCGCATCGCGATGGAAGAAGCCCGCCTCGGCGTTGTAGTAGTTGGCCGAGACCAGCAGGTCCAGGCCGGGCAGCTTGGCGAAGATGGCCAACGCGAAGAACAAACCCGCCCAGATGAGGCGGGTGTAAAGCTGGGTCATGTCGGGGTGCTCATCGCCGTCGCCGCCAGGGTGGACGGCGCGGCGAGGGTGTTCAGGGCGCATCGGGAGTCGGGGGTTCGTTGGCCGTGCCACTTTGTTCCAGATAGGTCTGGCGGTCATACCCAAGGAAGCCACGCAGGAAGAACAGGTGCATTTCGATGTTGCGGTCCGGGCCGACCGGGATCGAGGCCGATTTCAGGTGACGGGTGATGGCAAAGCGCTGCGTGATTCCCGTGGGGTTGCGGCTGGCACTCAGCAGGATCACGTCGGGGCCGACCTTGTTGGGCAGGCTGCGCGTCATCTCGTAGTGGTTCATGCGCGAGCCCGTGGGATTCCAGTACAGCGTCACCAGATCCTTGTCGCGCCAATGGTAGGCCGCCTGCGTGATGTACAGGCGCGAGTCCGTCAGCAGCGGTGCGCCCTTGACGATAGGGTCCTCCAGTTCGTGGCCGAGCTCGTGGAAGGCTTCCTGCCAGCCACGCATGCGCACCAGCGCGTCGTACTTGGAAGGCATCTCGGGGCCCATGACATCGCGCAGGTGCACGACGACGCCGCACAGCAGGAGGTTGCTGGCCAGCACGGCGATCAGCCAGCCGGTGGGCCGCTTGGCCGCCAGCGTGATCAGCGGCTGACTCAGGCGCGAGGCCACCAGCAGCGTGAAGCCCACCATGGACGGAGCCGCCCAGTTGACATGCGCGCTCGCGTGCAGGGACTGCACCACGGCGATGATCTGCAGCGGCAGGCTCAGTGCCCAGAGGAACTGGTAGCTCGACACCGATGCGAGGTAATAAGCCGAGGATGGTTGGGGCTTGGGCTTGTTCGCCTTGTCGGGCTCCACCTGTGTGGAGTTGCGCCACTGGCTCACTGTCATCATCAGGCTGTTGCTGGCCCACTGCTTGTTGGGGCTTGCACCATCGCCTTGGCGTTGTCCGCCCGGCACGGGCCGCCAGTACAGCCACAGGCCCGCCAACAAAGCGATGGGCCCAAGCATTGCCACCTGGCCCGCCAGGAACTCCAGCGTGGGCAGGATGCCGCCCTTGCGGTTCGATTGCGCCGTCAGTTCCACCGTGTGGGCCATGGTCGGGAAGTCATGGCTGGCGTTCCAGTACAGATTGGGCGACAGCAGCACCAGCGCGATCAGTGCCGCGACCCAGGGCCCCAGGCGCATCACGCCGCGGCGCGGGCCGTGCACACCCCACAGGGTCCACAGGGCGGTCACCGCGAAAGCGGCCATCGTGTACTTGCTCATCAGGCCCACGCCGCAGACCACGCCCAGGGCCACCCAGTAGCCCATCCGGTCGGTGACCTGCGCACGCCACAGCGCCCAGGCCGCCAGCGTCCAGCACAGGATCAGCGGTGCGTCGGTGCTGGCGAACATGCCCATCAGGCCGACGGTGGGGATGGTCATGAACAGCGCCGCGGCCACGATACCCGTGCGCACCCCGCTGCTGGTCGGCCACAACGCCCGGGCCAGTCCCACCATGCAGATGGCCGAAATGGGGTAGAGCACCATCGTCAGCACCTTGACGCCCAGCACGCCCGAGCCGAACAGCTCGGTGCTCAGCCAGATCAGGCCCGCGATCACAGGCGGTTTGGAGAAGTAGCCCCAGTCCAGATGCTGGGACCAGTCCCAGTACTGCGCCTCGTCGAAGAACAGCGAGATGCCCGAGTGGTCAACCGCCCACAGCCGGTACACGAACAGCACCAGCGTGAATGCCAGCAACTGGAGCATGCGCGGGCCCCAGACCTTGGGCCAGCGTTGAACAGTTTGGCGCGGCACCACCGGCTGCGAGCCCGGGACGATCAAGGCTGTGGAAGGTTGGGTCATGATGGGTACCGCTTTTCAAACGACAAACGACAACAACAACAGATCAACTGTCGGACCGGTGCCAAGCCTTGTTGGCATCCAGGGCAGGGCCCTTGGTGGTGTGATAGGGCGCCACGTCGCCGCGATCGTAATAGATGCGGATCAGCAGCTCGGAGAGCACGCCGGTCGTGAGGAACTGCATGCCGGCCAGCACGCAGAAGAAGCCGACCCACAGCAGAGGGCGGCCGCCGATGTTCTCGCCCAGGATCTTGAGCACGCCCAGGTAGGCCAGGATCAGGCCGCCCAGGCTGCCCACGGCCAGGCCCACGCTGCCGAAGAAGTGCCCCGGCCGGCCGGAAAAGCGCAGGAAGAAGTTCACCGCCAGCAGATCGAGCACCACGCGCAGGGTGCGCGAAATGCCGTACTTGGATTCGCCGCGCGTGCGGGCATGGTGGCTGACGGGCTCTTCGGCCATGCGGGCCGGCGAGGTCACCGTGGCCATCCAGGCGGGGATGAAGCGGTGCATTTCACCGTACAGGCTCACGCGCTTGAGCACGCTGGCGCGGTAGGCCTTGAGGCTGCAGCCCAGATCCTGGAACTCGAGTTGCGTGATCTTGCGGATCAGGCGGTTGGCGATGCGCGATGGCACCTTGCGCAGCCACAGGCCGTCCTGACGGTTCTGGCGCCAGCCGGCCACCAGGTCCAGGTCCTCGCACAGCAGGCGGGCAACCAGTTTCGGGATGTCCTTGGGGTCGTTCTGCAGGTCGCCGTCCAGCGTGACGATGACATCGCCGCGTGCGGCATCGATGCCGGCCTGCATGGCCGCTGTCTGGCGGAAGTTGCGCCACAGGTGGATGGGGCGCACGTGGGGGCCGCGCAGCTTGGCCTGCTCGTCGAGCGCCTGCTGGGTGCCGTCGCGGCTGCCGTCGTTGACGATGATCAGTTCCCACTCGAAGGGGTAGGTCTGCAGGGCGTCGTGCACGGCGGAGACGAAGGGCTCGACATTGTCGACCTCGTTGTACATGGGCACCACGACGGAGAGCCGGTGCACCGGAACAGCCTGGGAAGGGGCGGATGCATCCGCCGTGACAACGTTCATGACTTCACTTTCTAGCAAACTAACCCGCGCCTGATCAGCCGGGATGACGAGTAGGGGGCGTACCCTGAGGCAGCGGCGGCCGGTTCACCCAGCTCAGCAGCGAGGCCAAGGTGCCCGCGAGCACAGCGCACAACAGGAAACAGGCATGCAGTGCCAGCGCGGCGCTCACGGCCTGCGCCAGCGCCCCGGAGTCGGCGGGCAACTGCGTGGCCATGCCGGCCCAAACGCCCGCTTCATAGGTGCCGAAACCGGCCGGGCCCTGCAAGGGGACGATGGCCGCCAATTCTCCACCCAAAGCACCCGCCCAGGCGATGCCCCAAGGCGCCGTGCTGACGGCCGACAACAGCCAGGCGCCAGCCGCCAGCTTCACGGCCCAGTTGCCCAGGGTGGCGAGCCAGGCCAGGGGGTGATGATGGGCGGGTTCGAGCATGGCATGGCGCAGCTTGCGCAGCAGGGTGCCCACGCGGGCCTGAAGCCCACCTTGCCCGCTTGCCGGCTGATCGATGGCGGCCTCTTCGGCGTGCCGGGCGAACCAGCCGCGCAGCAAGGCCATGCCACCCCACCAGCCGGCCAGCAGTGCCACCAGCCCGGCGACGCGCACGGCCATGCTCAGGCCAGGCCACAGGAGCACGCCCAGCACGGCCAGCACCATCACATCTTGCAGGCGCATCCACATCAGGCAGGCGATGGCACGTGGCACGGGCATGCCCAGCTCCTTGGAAGCCAGCCAGGGAAAGCTCAACTCGCCTGCGCGCATGGGAAGGAGGTTGACGGCCGCGTTGTGCATCAGGATCACGCGCAGGGCATCGGTGCGCAGCCCCAGCCATTTGTGGGGCGCGGCGCGTTGCCCTTCCAGGTCCAGCACGACCTGCAGGCGCGCGGCGCGCAGGGCATAGCTCAACAGCAGGCCGGACACGGTCCAGGTCCAGGTCTGCCAGCTCGGGCGCAGCAGCGCGGCGCGGGCTTCGTCCATCGGTGTGAGGCTCAGCAACCAGGCAAGCAGCGCCACGCCTATGCCCCAAGCCAGGCATTTCTTCAACCATGACCCTGCCAAGGGGCGGGCGGATTGGTTGGGGTCGAACGGGGGCTGTTCAGGCACGGAAAAGGAAATCGGGAGATTCAGGGGCAACCCAGGATTGTCCCGCATCTTGAGGGCTCATCCAGAAGCCCCACGCGCCGCGGGCGATCACCTGGGGCCAAAAACGGCAGTGGCGCACCGTCAGTGCGCCACCTGGGGGCTTTCGCCCGGGGAGGAAGGGGCGGTCAGATCACTGCGCGCCTTCGCGGAACAGCACGACGCTGACCGTCTCGAAGATCACCAGCAGGTCCAGGAACAGCGAGTTGTTCTTCACGTAGTAGAGGTCGTACTGGTGCTTGTGCAGCGCGTCTTCGACCGAGGCACCGTAGGCGTAGCGAACCTGGGCCCAGCCCGTGACGCCCGGCTTGACGCTGTGACGCACGTCGTAGAAGGGAATCTGTTCCTTCAGCTGGGCAACGAAGCTGGGACGCTCGGGGCGCGGGCCCACCATGCTCATTTCGCCCTTGAGCACGCTCAGCAGCTGGGGCAGCTCGTCGATGCGGGTCTTGCGGATGAAGGCGCCCACACGGGTCTCGCGCGAATCGTTCTTGGTCGCCCACACGGCCACGCCGTCTTTTTCGGCATCGGTGCGCATGCTGCGGAACTTCAGGCACATGAAGCTCTTGCCACCCAGGCCGACACGTTCCTGGCGGTAGATGACCGGGCCTTCGCTTTCCAGCTTGATGGCGATCATCGTCAGCAGCATCACGGGTGAGGCGATGGCCAGCAGGATGGACGAGCAGACGATGTCGAACAGGCGCTTGACGATGATGCGGGTGCGGTCCTGGGCGAAGCCACGGCCATAGACCAGGAAGCTGGACTTCAGGCTGTCGACGGGCACTTCACCGGTGGTCTGCTCGTAGAAGGAGGCCAGGTCCATCACCGGAATGCCCTGGATGCGGGCCGTGAGCAACTGGTCCATGGGGACGTTGCCACCGCGCTGCTCCTTGACGGCCACGATGATCTGGTTGATGTCGTGCTTGTTGACGATGTCCTCGATGGACGTGTCACGCGAGAAGATGTTGAAGCGCTTGTCTTCGGCGGGCAGCACGGATTCGCCAGCGGGGTAGAAGCCGACGACGGCGTGGCTGCGCAGGCGGCGCGACTTCAGGTCGGTGGCCACGGCGTGGGCTTCATTGCCGGTGCCGACGATCAGCACGCGTTGCTGAACCAGGGCGCCGCGCCAGGCCGACAACAGCAGGCCACGCACGATCAGCAGGCCGATGACCAGGTAGGCGACGGCGAAGCCCATCAGCTGATGCGCCTGGTTGCCTTCGACCACGGTTTTGACGGCGAGCTGGTAGGCGATGGGCGCGCCCAGCAGGCAACCCAGCACGGCGCGACCGAGCTTGGCGCGCGCCGTCTTGCGCTCGGCGCCTTCGCGGTACACGCCGACGAGGCCGCAGTGCAGGGGGATCAGGAGTGCGAAACCAAGGCCGGAGCGCAGGGCGGTGGACAGGCCCATGTCAGTGCCCGCTTCACCGTAGAGGTGAGCAATGGTCAGCGCGCCGAGAACGATAGCCAGGAAACTGGTCAGGCTGTCGGCCAGCAATTCAGCCAAAGTCGCAAAGGAGATGTGATGCTGAAAGACCTGGAACATGTTCGCCCCTCAAAGGAGATGAGTCGCTGCGACAAGCCAGACAATCACCTCGAACTGGTAAGTTTTTGTAATGGGCGGATTGTCTTCAAACCGCCTCACCACCATAACCCTGCGTTCAAGGGGGAACACCTAAGACTGGGGGGCAGCCTGCGGTGTATGCGCCACTGATTGATTTGGTTGCTTGCCGTAACCGATGCGCGACTTTGCCTTGCCTGCTTCCCCGTGAACATCGCCTAAAGGGGGGGAAGACCGTTTTTTGGCAGCAAATCGGCACTTTTCGACACCAAATGCCGGTCACCGCCCTGTTACACAACCACTGCCACAGAACGATAAGACTTTTGCGTCCGAAAGGCAGATGCACAAAGTCACAGGCCAACTGTTGGGAATGCACCATAGGCCCGGGCGCCGGCAGGAGGCGGCAACCGATTGGCCGTCCGCGCCAGGATGCGGCAAACGGTATCCAGACGTTTTGTAACGGTTAGGAACCTTCGAGCTCTTGCGCGCGTGGTGCTTTTTGCTTCCACCATGCGGCAAGGTGCTCGGCGATCCGGTTGGCCGTCAGGCCGTCCCAGAACTTGGGCAGGCGCCCCTTCTTGCCGCCGCCGCGCATGATCTCCGCGATGGCGCGGTGGATCAGGCTGCTGTTGCAGCCCACGGCGATGTTGGTGCCTTGTTCCACCGTGATCCGGCGCTCCGTGTAGTTGTGAAGCGTGAGGCAGGGGATGCCCAGGATGGTGGTTTCTTCCTGGATGGTGGACGAGTCCGTCAGCACGCAAGCCGCGCTGCCGACCAGGCCGATCATCTTGAAGTAGGGAATGATGGGCAGCACGGCGATCTGGGCGGCGTCCACGCCGGCCAGCAGGTGGTGCTGGATGATCAGATGGCGTGTGGTCTCGTTGACGACCCAGATCAGCGGGATGTCACGGCTGATGGACTTGAAGATGGCCACCAGCTCGGTCAGGGGCTCGATGCGGTTGCCCAGGCCACTGGTGTGCAGGTGCACCAGGCCATAGCCATGTTTGCCTTTGAGAAGCTCGGCCGGTTGATTGAACTGCCGCAAGGTGTACTTCGGGGGCGAAGCCTGGGGCAGCATCGTGCGGATGGTGTCCATCACCAGGTTGCCCGCGAACTGCACGCGGTCCGCCGGGATGCCTTCGCGCGCCAGGTTGTCGTGCGCGACCCACTCGGAGGTCAGCAGCAGGTCGGCCATGTGGTCGCACATCATGGCGTTGATTTCCTGGGGGCGCGAGCGGTCGAAGCTGCGCAGGCCGGATTCGAGGTGGACCAGCGGGATGCCCTGACGGTGCGCGGCCAGGCATGTGGCCAGGGCGGTGTCGTCGCCACCTTGCACGATCACGGCGGCCGGGTTGTATTCGGCCAGCAGGTTGTCGAGCTGGCGCAGCGCATCGGCGAATTGACCGACGGACGAGCCACTGGGGATCTGCAGCGTGAAATCCGGCTCGCGCAGGCCCATGTGCTCGGCCCAGTCGCCCGAGAGCTCGAACTGGCCCGGCACGTTGAGCACCAAGAGCTTGATGGCCGGCACGTCGGTGCGGCTGGCGAAAGCCCTTTGCAGGGCCACGGCGCGCACGCAGGCGGTCCGCGAGCCGATGACCGCAAGGAAGGCCTCGCTGCGCGGTCCGCGGGCGATTTCCGGCGTCAGCAGCAGGTTGCCGAACTGCGGGCCGTCGGGCTGCGGCGCCACGCTGTCGGTGATCGTCGGCGTGAGGCTGGGGCTCAGCAAGGGGCGCTGCGGCTCAGGCGTGCGCTGCTCGATGGCTTGGGGCTGCGGTTCGCTGCTCTGCCGCGACATGGTGGGCTCGCCGATCTCCGCGCGGATCTCCATGGCCACGCGGGCCACGTCGGCCGCGGTGATGTCGTCGCCATTGGCCAGGAAGGTGGCCAGCAGCAGCCGGTTGCACAGCAGGTTGATGCGGCGCGGGATGCCCGAGGTCCACTGGTAGATCTCGTCGAAGGCGTCGTCATCGAAGCGGGGCTTGTCGGTCCAGCCGACCTTCTTGAGCCGGTGTTCGATGTAGCGGCGCGTTTCCTCCCGGTCCATGGGACCCAGGTGGTAGGAGGCGATCACGCGCTGGCGCAATTGCTCCAGGCTGCGTGACAGCAGCATGTCGCGCAGCTCGGGCTGTCCGATCAGGAAGCTTTGCAGCAGCGCCTGGTTGCCGAACTGGAAGTTCGAGAGCATGCGCAATTCTTCGACCGCGTCGCGGCTGAGGTTCTGCGCTTCGTCGACGATGAGCACGGCGCGCTTTTTCTGCGTGGCCAGCAGCGTCAGGTAGGCTTCCAGCGTGGCGATCAGCTCAGCCTTGGTGTGGCCCTTGAGGGGGATGCCGAAGGCCGTGATGGCCGAGCGCAGGAGGTCGCCCGCTTCGAGCTGCGTGCTGACGAGCTGGGCCGCGACGACCTTGTCGTTGTCGATGTCGCTCAGCAGGGTGCGCACCAGCGTGGTCTTGCCCGCGCCGATGTCGCCCGTGACGACGATGAAGCCCTCAGCCTGGTACAGACCGAACTTCAGATAGGCCAGGGCGCTGCTGTGCCCCCGGCTGTCAAAGAAGAAGCTGGGATCCGGATTCAGCAGAAAGGGGGCCCCGGTCAGGCCGAAATGGGATTCGTACATTCGGCGAAGCGTGTTGGCTAGAAGCGGTGACCCAGGCCGACGAAGCCAGCCGTCTCGTTCGCGCTGGTGGTCGGGTTGCTGTGCGTGATCTGACGCCTGAGTCCCACGGTGGCGGTTGTGTCGAGCGAAAGCCGGGTGCTGAAGGCTGCGCGCGCAACGAAATCGCGCGACGCCACGTCTTCACCTGTCAGCGCCTGAATGGCCTGGCTGCGGGCCCAGCGCAAGCCACCGGAGATGCTGTTGCTTGGCGTCAGCTGGTGGGTGAGTTCGGTGTCGAAATAGTACTCCCGGGTGCGGTTGCCGCCGGCGCCGACTTCGCCATTGCCCAAGGCCACGAGCGAGGCAGAGCGGATGTGGCCCGCCATGAGGTTCACCTGGTTGCGCCGGCCCATGATGGTCATGCGGCCCTGGAGTGCCTGCCGGATCTGTGCGCCGGTCTCGAAGGGTTGCGTGAGGTCCTGCTGGCCGCCATTGGGTGCCGGCGGCTGTTCAGGCGTGAGCGGCAGTGTCGAGACCGGATTGCGGGCCGATTCCCGGGCATAACTGGTGGCGATGCGCTCGGCCCTCAGGCCCGCGGTCACCCAGCGCCAGCGATGCTGGAAATCGGTCATCCAGGTGCGGCCGTAGCTGCGGTTCTCGGTTTGGGCCAGGAGCACGGTGCGGGCCGTGGGGCGCCATTCGGCCTGGTAGCCCAAAGACGTGTCGGTGTACAGGCGGCCCTGGATGCGGTCTTGCGAACGCAGCAGCTTGAGGCCGAAGGTCAGCTCAGGATTCGGCGCCATCAGCAGCGCGTAGCTGGCTTCGCGCTGTTCCAGGGCGGCGGTCTGCGCGCCCTTGTAGCGGTCGGCGCGATCGCGCAACTGCACTTCATAGCCCAGCGGGGAGGCCCGGCGCAGCACGCGCACCAGGTCGTCGGAGGTGTAGGCATCGCGCTGCGTGCCGCTCAGCTCGGACGAGTTCTGCGTGCTGTTGAGGATGCCGCGATCGAAGCGGACTTCGAGGAGGGAGTATGAATCCAGTCGCGCCCTGAAATAGGGCATGACGTGCAGCGTGGTGTCGGTGTAGCTGTTGGCAGCGCTGGTGTTGCTCAGTTGCTGGGCCGTGGTGTCTGCCCGGACCTGGTGGGCATTCAGCGTGGTGTCGACACCGATGCTGTCCTTGACGGCCTCGAGTTTCAGGCGGAGATCTCCGCTGGGCAGGACGCGGTCGGATTGGGTGCCCCGCATATAGCGCAGGCCTTCCAGTTGGAACTGCCCCACCAGCTCGCTTTGGGCGCCCCGCACCTGGAAGCCGATGCCCGGGATGACCGACAGGATCATCTCGTTCTTGCCCCGCTGGATGCCGCCGCGGGCCAGCTCGGAGTTCGAGGTGGCCGTGGCCTGCAGGTTCAAGGTGGGCTGGATCAGGTGGGTGCGCGGCGGGGCGGCTGGGCCCGTGGGCTCGGCCGCCGCCTCGGGGGCGGAGACGGCATCGGCCGGCGCGGGCTGGGCAGAGGCAGGCAGCGCCGCGCCCGCGAGCGCGCCGAGCAGCACGATCGGGCCCAGACCCCATTCAAGGAGCTTCGTTGGCATGGCGCTTGGCTTGACGGCGATCAGAACCAGCTTTGCGGCACGATGATGATGTCACCGGGCTTCATGTCGACGTTGGCTGAGATGTCACCGCGCTTGAGCAGGTCCTTCAGGCGGATGCTGTATTGCTTGCCCTGCTCGGAGCCGCGCACGAGGATGGCGCCGTTGCCGTCTGCGAAGTCGGTCAGGCCGCCGACCTGGATCATGACGTCGAGCAAGGTGGTGTTCTGGCGGAAGGGCACGGCCTGGGGCTTGGCGGCCTCGCCGACGATGCGGATCTGTTCGCTGGCCAGGCCCTGGAAGGAGGTGACGATGACGGTGACCACCGGCTCGCGGATGAACTTGGACAGCGATTTTTCGATGTCGCGCGAGAGGTCGGCGGGGTTGCGGCCGGCCGCGGCCACGTCTTCGACCAGCGGCAGGGAGATGCGGCCATCCGGGCGGACCGTGACCGTGGTGGACAGGTCGGGGTTGCGCCAGACGACGACGTTGAGGGTGTCGAGCGGTCCGATCTTGTAGAGGCGATCGGGCGTTTCGGCCGAGACGGGGGCTGCCGGGTGGGTCGCGAAGCCGCCGCAGCCGGACAGGGCGAGCATGGAGGCGGCCAGGACGGCGGCCATTGCGCGGCGCGTGGGCTGGAGGGAGGTGGCGAATTTCCAGTCGATCATCTTGGGGTCCCCAGGGTTCAATAGGCAGTGGTCGGGCAGGCCGTCCCAGGCGCGAGTTTAACGGCGTAACTTCTGATACAGGGAGCTTGCCATCCTTTCAGGGGGTCCTGTTGTCTTTGTGCGAGCACGGTTGCGCGTCTGCGCCGGCCGCTGACCGGGGTGTAACATTCGGCCGCCGTACTTTGAACGACAACCTTGATGGGAAGCCCCGCCACATGACCGCACTGGCGTTTGTTGTGTTTGCCTGCCTGGGGCTGGTCCTCTATTCCTACGCGCTGTACCCCTTCGTCCTGGCCGTGGTGGCCGGTGCGGTGCAGCTGATCCGGGATGCGCGGTATGTGTTGGGTAAACAGGACAGGCGCACGCGCGCCGAGCCGGTCTCCTGGCCCTCCGTGGCGGTCATCATCTCCGCCTACAACGAGCAGCGGCACCTTCAAGAGCGCATCGACAACCTGCTGACGCTGGACTATCCGCGCGAGCTGCTGCGTTGCTACATCGGCTCGGACGGCAGCAAGGACGGCACGGCCGCGATCCTGTCGGCCTGCCAGGACGCCCGCATCCAGGCCTGTGTCTTCGAGGTCAACCGGGGCAAGGCCAGCGTGCTCAATGACCTGGTGAGCCGGGCGAGTGAATCGGTGCTGGTCTTTTCGGATGCCAACACGTATTTCCACCGCGATGCGCTCAAGCGCCTGGTCAAGCACTTCGCCGATCCGCAGGTGGGGGCCGTCAGCGGCGAGTTGCGCCTGCGGGGCTCGGGCGGCGACAACCAGGACAGCCTTTACTGGCGCATCGAGCAGTTCCTCAAGTTCTTCGAAGGGCGCATTGGCGGCTTGCTGGGGGCCAATGGGGCCATCTATGCGATCCGGCGCCCGCTTTGGCAGGCACTGAGGCCCGACACCATCTGCGATGACTTCTGCATTGCGATGAACGTGTCCGCCGCCGGCTACCGCCTGGTCTATGAGCCGACGGCCATTGCCGAAGAGGACACGCCCGAGGCCATCGCCGAGGAATACAACCGCCGCGTGCGCATCGGCATCGGCAATTTCCAGGCGCTGGTGCGCCATCCCGAGTACGTCACGCGCACCTCCTGGGGCACGGCCTTCGCCTATGTGTCCCACAAGGTGCTTCGCTGGATCGCCCCGCACCTGCTGCTGGTGGCGCTGCTGGCGTCCTTTGTGCTTGGTCTGCAATCGGGAGGCTGGCTGGCCTTTGCCTTCCTGCAGCTGGCGGGCTATGTCGGTGCGGCCCGGCTTTATCGCCGCAGCCAGCAGGGAGGCGGCATGCCTTCGCTGTTGCGCATCGCGGCATTCCTTTATGCGCTCAACTGGGCTTTCCTGGTCGCGTCGTGGCGGTTCGTGCGTGGCGATTTCCGGGGCTCCTGGGCGCGGTCCGAGCGTTGAATGAACCCCTTGAGGAGTCGATCACATGAGCAACAACAACACTTCCTTCGCCACCTGCGACATCTGCGATGAACACAAGAACGACAGCGATGGCGCCTTCCGCGTGCTGCCGCCGGTGTTCAAGGACTATGGCCGGCGCCTGAAGTTCTCGGGCGAGGTCGTCACGGTCAAGTGCTTCGAGGACAACACCCTGGTCAAGGCCGCCGTGGATTCGCCGGGCAACGGCCGCGTGCTGGTGGTCGATGGCGGGGCTTCGTTGCGCCGGGCGCTGGTGGGCGGTAACCTGGGCAAGGCCGCGGCCAAGAACGGCTGGGCCGGCGTGGTGGTGGATGGCTGCGTGCGCGATTCGGCGGAGCTGGCCGAGTGCGATGTCGGCATCCGCGCGCTGGGCCTCATGCCCCTGCCGACCGAAAAGCGCAACGAGGGCCAGAAAGACATCGCCGTGCAGATCCAGGGCGTGTGGGTGCGCCCGGGCGACTGGCTCTATGCCGACG
>CAYPUS010000045.1:0-13609 GCA_964413815.1 uncultured Aquabacterium sp.
CCCTCGACCACCGCGGTCTTGCCGACGCCCGCCTCGCCCGTGAGGATCGGGTTGTTCTGCCGCCGCCGCATCAGGATGTCGATGGCCTGCCGGATCTCGGCATCACGCCCGATGACGGGGTCGACCTTGCCCTCCCGGGCACGTTGCGTGAGGTTGGAGGTGAACTGATCGAGTGCCGGTGTCCGGGGGGCACCCACGCCGCTTTTCGTCATCCCGCCGTCAAAGCCGTCATCGCCCTGTCCATCGGCACCCCGCTCGGCCTCCGAGCCCCAACCGATGCCCTGGGCGGCCACGGCCTCGGCCGATCCTTGGGTCAGGGCCTCCAGCTTGTGCTTGAGCTCGTCCAGCCGGAACTGCGCGAAGCACTTGGACGCGCGCGCAGCCAACTGGCTCAGCGTGGGCTCGGTCAAGAGTGCGAGCACCAGATGCGCGCCCCTGATGCGGGCCGCGTGCGAACTCAGCGAAGCGATCAACCAGGCATGCTCCAGCAGCACAGGCAAATGGCTGGAGAACACCGGCGTGCGGGTGTTGCCATCCTTGAAGCGGCTCAGTTCGGCCTCCAGGTCCCGCTGCAGATCCGATCGGGACACGCCGAAACGCTGGCACAAGACGGCCAGGTCACCCTGCGGCTGCTCCAGCAAGGCCAGCATGAGGTGTTCCAGATCGACTTCATGGTGGCCACGGGCCATGCACAGGCTGGCGGCCCGCTCGGCGGCCTGGCGCGTGCTGTCGTTGAGTTTGCCGATCAGGGTCTTGAGGTTCTGGCTCATGGTGATGGGTGCTCCCGTTTTGCTTGTGCTTGTGCTTGTGCTGTGCTTTGCCGAGCCCGGTCGCGCGCTCAGGCGGCGGCGTGGATGTCGTAGCGCACATCCACGCGGTCTTCATTGGCCGGCCGCGTCTGCAAGAAGGTGTTCCAGCCCAGACAGCCCGCACTGGCATGGCGGCTGCCATCGAGCGCCACGCCTTGCACGTCCTGGCGCTGCAGGCGCAGGTTGATTTCGTATTCGAGGCTGACACCGCTGAGCAGGGTCAGCCATTCCTTGAGCGCGCGCGCGCCGGGCCCGCCCGGCAGAAAGCGGCGAAAGCTGCGCCCATCGAGCGGCCCCAGCACGACACGCACCCTCAGATCACGCTGCCAGACCCGCTCACCGAGCATGGCCGATCGGCCCAGCACGCCATTGCAGGCGCCCATGCCGCCCGAAAACGCTGCGCCCCCAGGTGCCTGGCCCAGATGGAAGCGGCCCGCCTCCGGCAAGGGGTACCAGCGCCCGACGAACTGCTCGATCTTCACAGGCACGGCCAGGTAATGCGCCAGCAACTGCTGCAGCTGCCTGGCCGACAACGTGCGCTGCTGCAAGGCGGCGGCGTGGTAGGCCAGGGCCTCGTCCGGCACCCCGCCTGCTTGGGCGCCCAGCCGATTGCGCAGGCTCTTTTGGCCCAGGCCGGCAATCGACAGCACCAGCGGCAAGAAGCGCTCACGCTGGTCGGCCTCGTACTGAAAAGGCAGGCGATGCTTGCGCCAGGCCTGGTAGAACATCGCCACCGCGCGGTGGCTGAACACGTCCATGAAGGCCCGGCCGGCCGGGTCCTTTTGATACAGCTCCCGTTCGGCCAGCATCTCGGTGTAGTACAGCGGCAGCGCGCCGTTCACGCCGAGCAGACCCATGAAAGCGGGCGTGATGTCGACCTGATCGACCTCCTGGGGCCGCGGCGGCGCGCTGTGTGCCACACCTTCGTCGCCACGCGCGCCCTCGACACCGGGCACTCCGGCGTGATCGTGGGCCCCGCCCTCGTGCGCACGCCGATGCACACGCATGGACTCGATCTCGCTGGCCGGGAAGGACAGCGACAAGGAGTTGCGGAAGTTGAGCTTGGACAGCCCCTGGCCATCCGGCGCGCCCTCGGCCAGCCACCTGTCGAGCAAGCGGACAGCCTGGAAGAAGCCGAAGCGCTGCGGCTCGCGCAGCAACTGCTCGATCACACCAGCTGCATCTCGCCGTTGCGCGGGGGGCATGACAGCACCTCTTCCTGTGTGCGGGCCGATACCAGCGTCAATCGGGTGAAGCTGTTGGCGTGCACGTACAAAGCAAAAAACCGATCCAACACCGCGGCGAACAGGCCGATGCCGGTGCCGACGAAGCTGTCTTCGTCCACCGTCAAGCGGATCTCTGTGCCACGCACGAAGGTCGCATAAGGCTCGCCCGGGAGCCAGGCGGTGGCCGGCTTGAACTCGACGGCCAGCAGCCCGTCGATCTGGCGGCGGTTGGCGGCGCTGCGCGGCAGGTCGTACAGGCGCAGCATCTCCTTGAGGGCGTCGATGCCACCCGCCGACAAGGACAGGTGGTTGAGCGACAGATGGGACAGCAGGCGCCACAAGGTGCCCCGCCCCCGTTCGAAGCGGTTGGACTGTGTGGGCTTGCGCAGCAGACGCACCTCGCGCGCCAGGCCACCCCCTTCCATGAACAGATCGCCGCCTGGCGCCCCAAAGGGCAGCAAGGCGGGCAGATCCCGGTTCGTCGCCGTGACGGTCAGGGAAAGCGTATCGGTTTGCGGCAAGGCCGGATCAAAGGCCACGTCGACAATGGACAAGGCCAGCTCATGGCCGGGACTCTCGGCCGCAAGCTCCTCGTCACGGTGGGCAAACCAGTACCTGCCGGCTCCCCGCACGCCACCGGCGGCACCCTCGGGTGCCCCGCCCTCCCCTGCGGCCTTGCGAGCGGCTTCATGGATGCGACCGGGTCCGACACCGCTGTCCCGCCCTGGCGCGCCACCAAGCCCTTCCTGATTCAGGGCCTGCTGGGCCGCCCGCCTGGCCGCCATCGTGGGCGCCTCGGCCACATCGACGCCATAGACCCCCTCGTGCTGGGTCAGCAAATCGTCGTGCTGCAGCGAAAAGAACGGCCGGAACGCCTCAGTGGTCTCACCATGCGGCGTCTGCTTGACGCGGAACACGCGGTCGATCGAATAGACCTCGTAGCCGAATGCCCGCCGGCTGTCGACCAACACGGGATAGGAGGTGGTGGCGTGCGTGACGCGAATGGGATCGGCCGGCTGCGTGAACAGGTTCACCACCGGCGTGCAGCCCAGTTGAAAGTTGCGCGCATGCACGGCCTCCAGCAGACGGGATTCATCCGAATCAGCGCGCACGCCCGACAGCGGCAGGTGCACCGTCAGCGTCCGGCTTGGGTCGCCACCAGCGCCCCCTGCCCCCTCCGCGCCCGGCCCGTTCAGCATGTCGGGCGTGGCCGCCAGCGGCAAGTCGATGAAGTTGAACTTGTCGGCGAACGCAAAGTACTCGGTCAGCAGCCTGTAGGCGGGATGCGAGCGCGCATCGAAGTCGATCAGGGCCTCTTCGTCGCCGAAGCCAGCCAGCCTTGGCCTGGCACCTGCCAGGCCAGCCTGGTGCAGCGGCCGCCAGGGCCGGTGGGGATGGCTCTCCAGCAAGATGGCCTGGACCTTTTGACACAGCGCCTCCCTCAGCACTGCCACCAGGGACGGCTCGCCATCCAGATACAGGCGCACAGGCGCCTCATTCAGCAAGGCCCAAGTCGCCTGCGGCGACGTCAAGGCCAGGGTCAGAGAGATGACCGACGTGACACCAGCCGGCAGGCGACTGCCTTCGGGCGCGGTGATGGCATTGCGGTAGGCGGCCGCCGTCACCCGCAAAGGCAAAAGCCGCACATCCTGCGTGGTCCTGAACTTGCACGCCACGCCCTTGATCGGACGCGAATGCAGCAGGGCGCCGCGTGGCAGCAAGCTGGCCTTGCTCATCTGCCCTGCCGCAGCCCCCAGGTCGAACTGCGCGATCGAACACGATGGAAAGGGCCGCAGGTAGTGCGGGTAAAGCACCTCCAACAAGGACTCGATGAACAGCGGGAAGTCGTCGTCGAGCCGCTTGTGCACGCGTGCAGACAACAGCGCGAAGGACTCGATCATCCGCTCGACGTGGGGGTCCTTGGCCTCATCGGCGCCCCAGTGAAGCTGCCCCGCGATGCGCGGAAAGGCCTGCGCGAACGCCTGCCCTCGGCGCCGCAGCGACGTCAGCTCGTTTTCAAAATAGGGCAGCAATGCGCGCATCTGGGCCTTCCCGTCAGTGGCTGACCTGGTAATGCAGGCCGGCCGAGTCGAACTGGGCGCCAAAGGTCACAGCGTCCTTGAAGCCGCTCACCTTGAGGATGGCGCGGATGTCGAAGGCGAGCCTGTGGACTTCGGTCTGGGCATGGCGCAGCGTCACCACCACATCACGCAGGCGCTGTTCGTGCCGCTCGATGGCTTGTGCCATGGCCAGACAGATCCTGTCGCGGTCCAGGCCGCTCGACAGGCTTTTGTCGGAGAAATCAGGGATGCCAAAGTTGAAGATGGACACGCTCGCAAGCGGAAAACTTCGGAACACATCGTCGCCATGGCTGCGCCGCGTATTGAGCAGTCGTTCGAGATCCCGTGCCACCTGCGCCTTCAGTTGCGTCAGGTCCACGCCCGCGAACGAATCAGCGCGGCTGGCTTCCGGCGAGGTCAGGCGATCCCACAGCGATGACTGAAAGCGCATCTGGATGGCATCCTCAAGGGATGGTAGAAAAACAAAACGAGGCAAACAACAAGGAAAAAGGCCGCACGCGGGCGGCCTTTCCCTGAAAGGATGATCAGGCAGCGACGGCGACGTTGCGAGCCAGATCCCAGCCAGCGGGGTTGTTGCCCACGTTGTCCTTGCCTTCGGTCGTCGAGCCCTTGTAGTTCCAGACCACCTTGGCGTACTTGATGCCCAAGATCTCGGAGGGCAGGCCCTCGGCTTGCACCGTGGGGCTGACGCTCGAGATGACGGCGTTCGACAGCTTGATGGTCAGGTACAGCGTGCGGGTCGTGCCCTGGGCGCGGTAGAACTCGATCTCGACGTCATAGGCGTAGCCGGCGGAGCAGGCTTCCCAGATGTAGGGGCTGGACGTGTCGATGTCCTTCTTGAAGATCATTTCACCGTGCTCGCAACGCTCGGCGGTGTGGCCGCCAGCGGTGGAAGAGGTGGCCGACTTGGGTTGGCGCATCGTGTGCTCCCAAGAGGTGATCTCCATCCACTTGCCATCCTTGTGCTTTTCGTCTTTCGACTCGCCAGGGATGTCCTTGGAGTTGATCTTCTTCGTGAACTTCAGGTAGATGTCTTTCATCTCTTTTTCCTCCTAACCACTGATAGTTGGTCGTTCGTGAAAATGCTGCTTCAGGAGGCCCCTCAGGCCCCCTGCGGCAGCTCTGCAACCAGTCGCAACGAAACCGAAAGTTCGTCCAACTGGAAGTGCGGACGCAGGAAGGACACGGCCCTGAATGCGCCAGGACGGCCCGGAATCTCCTGCACCTGAACCGAGGCCTCGCGCAGCGGGTACTTCGCCTTCTGCTCCTGCGAGGCATCGTCGGAATTGAGCACGTACTGGTTGATCCAGCCGTTCAGATAGGTCTCGATCGAAGACGCCGCCGCGAAGCTGCCGATCTTGTCGCGCATCATCGACTTCATGTAGTGCGAGATCCGGCAGACCGCGAACATGTACTGCAGCTGCGAGGACAGGCGCGCGTTGGCGTTGGCCGCGTCGGTGTCGTACTTCTTGACCTTCTGGACCGACTGCGCGCCAAAGAAGGCGGCATAGTCGGTGTTCTTGCAGTGGACCAGCGGGATGAAGCCCAGGTCGTTGAGCTCCTTCTCCCGACGGTCTGTGATGGCGATCTCGGTCGGGCACTTCAGTGCCACCTCGCCGTCATCGGTCTTGAAGGTGTGCGTGGGCAGGTCTTCGACCAGGCCACCGCCTTCGACACCACGGATGGCGGCGCACCAGCCGTACATCTCGAAGGCATTGGTCAGGCGCGTGGCAAAGGCATAGGCCGCATTGACCCACAGGTAGCGGCCGTGGTCGGTGCCATCGGTCTCTTCCACGAAGTTGAAGCCTTCGCAGGTGACGCCATCCTTGGGATTGAAGGGCTGGCGGCCCAGGAAACGCGGCAGGGCCAGGCCGACATAGCGGGCGTCCTCGGATTCACGGAAGGACTTCCACTTGGCGTACTCGACCGTGTCGAAGACCTTCGAAAGGTCACGGGGCTTGCCCAGATCCGTGTAGGTCTCCAGGCCAAAGAGCTCGGGGGACGCCGCCGAGATGAACGGCGCGTGCGCGGCCGCGGCCACGTGCGACATCTGCTCGACGAAGTACATGTCCTCGACACCGCGGCCGATCTCGAAGTCACCGATGATGGTGGCGAAGGGCGCGCCGCCGAAGGTGCCGAACTCCTCTTCGTAGATTTTCTTGAACAGGGTCGACTGGTCGAAGTCGATCGCGGTCTTGAAGTCCTTGACGAGTTCCTTCTTCGTGGTGTTGAGCACCTTGATCTTCATCTGCTCGCCTGTGGAGGTCTGCTTGCAGAGGTACTGCAGGCCCGTCCACGACGACTCGAGCTTCTGGAACTCGTTGGCGTGCATCACTTCGCTCAGCTGCGAAGAGATGAGCGCGTCGATCTCGGCGATGCGCGCATCGATGTTGGCCGACAGGTTGTCGGAGACGACGACCGTGCCGCTCAGGACCTCGCGCACCAGCTCGCCAATGATGTCCTTGGCACGGGCATGCTCGGTGTCGGTCTTGGCCACCTTGCTCTTGGCGACGATGTCGTCCAGCAGGCTGGCGCCCGCTTCCAGAGGCGCTGCGGAAGATTGGAGTTGTGCGCTCATGGGATCACTCCTGTTCCTGGCGGGCTTCGTCGCCCAGTTTCGCGAGTTGCTCGGTGTTGCTCAGGACTTCACCCAGCAGGTCTTCCAGCTTCTCGTTGCCCGCCAGCTTGTTGCGCAGGTCGGAGAGCTTGGTGCGCGCCTCCTGCAGCTTGCGCAGGGGCTCGACCTGCTGGACCACCGATTCGGGGCGGAAGTCGTCCATCTTCTGGAACGACAGGTTCACCGCGAATTCGCCGCCATCGGGGCTGAGCTTGTTCTTGACGCGGTAGCTGGCGCGCGGCGCCATGCCCGCGAGCACTTCGTCGAAGTTGTCCATGTCGACGTTGATGAACTTGCGGTCCTTCAGACGGGTCTGGGGCTGATCGGGGTCGGGCTGACCGGTGAAGTCGCCCATCACGCCCATCACGAAGGGAAGCTCCTTTTGCTCGATGGCGTCGCCGATCTCGACGTCATACGTGAGCTGGACTCGCGGTGGGCGCACGCGCTCCAGACGCTTTTGAACGCTGTCTTTCTTGGCCATGGCAAGGCTCCTTCCTAGGCTGATCTGATGTGATTACTGCAAAGCACCAAAGGGGTTGTTGCGTCCGGATGCAGGGGCCTGGGCCGATGCGGTGGACTTGAGCGGAAGCGCAGCCGAGGGTGCGGTTGCTGCGCCCGCTTGGGAACTGGGGTTGCCTGTTGCGGCAACGGCACCGTTGCGCGCCAGAGGTGCGCGTGGCAGCCGCTTGGCCACCGCAGGCTTGACGGACTCGGGCACCGACTCCGACGCCGCCCCGCCAGGCACAAGGATGGGCTCACCCAATGCCTCGCGGATCAACCTGGCGACGTTTTCGGCTTCGCTGCGCGTGGAGCCGTTGACTTCATTGACATGCCGCAGTTGCTCGAGGGCGGCGGCACCGACACGCAAACCGCTGACCGCCAGGATGCTCTTGGCGGTCAGGTCATGGAGATCGCGCTGAAGGACTTCCTGTGCATGCGTGATGGCCTGGCCATACTCGCGGGCATCGAAGTGGATCTGGGCCTTTTTCAACCACGGGCCCTTGGATGCGGGATCGGCCTTGATGGCGGCATCGAGCCGCGCCATGGCCTGATCCAGCTGACCTGCCTTCAAGGCCTTGTCGGCCGCCGCCATGTGTTCATGGACTTCTTCCTGGACCGCCAGCCTGGCTGCCAAGTCGTCTTTCTTGCCGGTGGACGAACATGCCGTCAGCCAGGGCAATGACACAGACAAGGCACAGATCATCACCGCGCAAGACATGCCGCGGCGCACGTTCAGCGAACTCACTCGGAACACTCCCTGTTGAATACTTCTTTGCGGGAGGCTTCTTGTTCACCCCCTCGACAGGCACGGATTAAAACGGATTTCGAAAACAACGCCTGCCCCCATTCGGGGGTGCGATGGCGGTTTTTCATTTCGTTGCAAATGCCTCCCCCCTCCTGCGGGGGAAATCGTCCCTCGAAGCCTGCCAAGCGTTCTTACACTACGCGCCTGCGATGGGCCCAGTGTGCTCCGCAAAGATGTATGACAAACAAGCAAACAGGGAGGCGCTGCGGCATCATCGCGGCGCCAGGGCCCATGCCATGGCCCATGCAGCCATCGGTGCCCCACCGCACCCAGCACCACTCTCACGTGCGCGTGGTGGCGGCCTCCTGCATGCTGCTCTGCCTGTTGACCGGCTGCGCATCCCGCCCCGACATGCCGGCTGGCGTCGCAGGCAGCGAGATGAGCGCAAGCAAAGAGGGTTCCGGCCTCTTCGGCTTCATCGGCAAGGCCAGCGACAAGGCGCTCGAAGCCATCGGCCTGAAAGCGCCCGATGTGCCCGCCTTGCCCGATCAGGCCCAAGTGCCCGACAGCGCCTTGCCCGATTGGCGCATCAGCTGGCGGCTGCATGCCAGCGATGCGCTCAACGTCGATGAGCAAGGGAACTCGCTGGCGTTGCTGCTGCGCATCTACCGGCTGCGCCATGCCGATGCCTTCCTTCAGGCACCCTACGAAACCTTCGGAGATCCAGAGAAAGAAAAGCAAGCCCTGAGCGAAGACCTGCTGTCGGTCAAGGAGGTCCAGCTCGTGCCGGGCCAGCGCCACGATGTGCTCGACAAGGTCCCTCGTGAGGCCCGCTACCTCGGCATCGTCGCGCTGTACCGGCAACCGGCCACCGGCAAATGGCGGTATGCCTTCAGCACGCCCGCGGCGCAGTTGAGCGGCCTGCATCTCGGCGCCCACGCCTGCGCCATGAGCGTGCAGGTCGGCGAGACCATCGGCGCCGCCGCCCGCGTCGCGCGCACGACGGCCCCTTGCCAGTAATGCCCTTCCCGCACCGAAGAACGAACCGAAAGACAGCCACGTGATCCAGTCAGCCAAGATCCTTTGGGGCGAAGGCCTCTTCCTGCGGCCGCAGCACTTCCAGCAGCAAGATGCCTACCATGAGTGGCGCTTGGCCCAGATGTCGCGCCTGCTGCATCCCTATGCCTGGGGCGTGCGTCACGTGAAGATCGATCCGGATGCCTTGCAGACCGGCATGCTGCGCATCCTCGAGTTGCAGGTCGTCTTTCCCGATGGCGAACTCTTCAATGCGCCCGCCGAGGACGAGCTGCCCGCGCCGGTGGCCCTGACGTCGCTTGGCGAAGGGGCAGACGCGCCGCATGGCACGCCGCCATCCAGCGTCGGCAGTGAGTTGCTCTTCCATCTGGCCATGGCACCGCTGCGCCCGCATGGCAGCAACATGGCTTCGAGTCGCGAAGAAGCCGACACGGCCGCGCGCTACTACCGCAGCGCGCTGCAGGCCGCAGATGCCTACACCGATGCCGTCTCCGCAGAGGTGGTCGTCCTGCGCAAATCCGCCCGCCTGCTGGCCGACGCCCAGCCGCGCGCGCACCTGATCAGCCTGCCGCTGCTGCGTCTGAAGAAGACCGCCACCGGCGGCTTCGAACTGGATGGCCGCTTCATGCCCCCGTGCCTGAACATCCAGTCCTCGCCGGCGCTGTTCCTCTACCTGCGGCGCCTGCTGGATGTGCTGCAGGCCAAGGTCGATGCCCTGTATGGCCTGCATCGCGAGCCCAGCAAGAACATCATCGAGTTCCGATCGGGCGATGTGGCGTCCTTCTGGCTGCTGCACACGGCCAGCAGCGCTTTCGCCGGTTTGTCGCACCTGGCGCGCCACCCCAGCCTGCACCCTGAGCGCCTGTTCGAAAAGCTGCTGGAGCTGGCCGGCGCGCTGATGACCTTTTCCAAAAGCTTCACGCTGGCCGATTTGCCCACCTACGACCACACCCACCCCGGCCCGGCCTTCGCGCGCCTGGACCAGATCGTGCGCGAGCTGCTGGAGACCGTGATCTCCACGCGCTACTTCGCCATCCACCTTCAAGAGACGCAACCCGCCTTCCACCAGGGCCGGCTCGATTCCGAGCAGATCACACCCGGCACGCAGTTCTATCTGGGCGTGTCCGCCGCCATGTCGCCGGCGGAACTCGTCGATGTGGTGCCGGCGCGCTTCAAGCTCGGCGCGCCCGACGACGTGGACAAGCTGGTGCTGTCGGCCATGCCCGGCATCAAGCTGATGCATGCGCCCCAGGTGCCGGCTGCCGTGCCGGTGCGGCCGGGCAGCTATTACTTCACGCTGGAGCCGCGCGGCACGCTGTACGAGCGCATGCTGCAGGCCCAGGCATTGACCATCTACGTGCCATCGGGCATCCAGGACCTGCGCCTGGAGCTGATCGCCGTGAACGCTTGAGCGTTGAGAAAGACCCCTCATGCATGCCGCGACGCACACCCCTTCGAGCCAGCCCCCACGCCTGTTCAGCGACAGCGATGCCGCCCCTCACAGCGGACACAGCGGCCACGGCGATCAAGCCGTGCGCAGCACGCGCCCACCCGTCTCGGCATCCGCCGACGCCGATGCCACGACGCTGCTGGACCTGATGTACGACGGCTTTTACCTGCTCTTCCTGCTCAAGGGCAAGCATGCGCCCCAGGATGCCGACGTCTTCCGTGATCGCATCAAGCAGTTCTTGACGAAGTTCGAGCGGGGCGCGAGCCGCCTGCACGCTTCCGCGCAGGACATCTACGCCTGCAAGTACGCGTTTTGCGCCACCATCGACGAAGCCATGCTGATGTCAGGCTTCAAGGCCCGCGAATCCTGGCAGCGCCTGCCCCTGCAGGTGCAGTTCTTCGGCGATCAGTTGGCCGGCGAGCTGTTCTTTGAACGGCTGGAAGAGTTGCGCAGCCAGGGTGCCGCGCGCATCCAGGCGCTGGAGATCTTCCACATGTGCCTGCTGCTGGGCTTTCAGGGCAAGTACCTGCTGGAAGGCAGCGAAAAGCTCAACTACCTGACAGCGCGACTGGGCGACGAGATCGCGCGCATGCGCGGTCAAAGCAAAGGCTTCGCGCCGCACTGGGCCGCGCCCGACCGGGTGCGGCATCAACTCAAGAACGAAGTGCCGCTGTGGGTGATCGCTTCGGTCTTCGGCCTGGTCGCGCTGCTGGGCTTCATCGGCCTGCGCTGGCAGCTGACCGAGCATGCCAAGCATGCCCTGGGCGAGTACCACGACATCGTGCAACTCGCACCGCAGGTGGCCCACATCACGATCACCCTGCCCTGACCGGCCGCAGCCGCTCAGCGCGGCTCCGTCATTGCTCCCCGGCCTGCTCGTCGAGCTGGCGCAAAAAGGCCATCTTCTCGGCGATCTTGGCCTCCAGGCCTCTGGGCACGGGTTGGTACCAGGCCGGCTCGGGGATGCCATCGGGCAGATAGGTCTCGCCCGCTGCGTAGGCATGCGGCTCGTCATGGGCATAGCGGTAGGCATGGCCATGGCCCAGTTCCTTCATGAGCTTGGTGGGCGCATTGCGCAGGTGCACCGGCACCTCGCGCGACCTGTCCTGCTTGACGAAGGCGCGGGCCTGGTTGTAGGCCATGTAGCCCGCATTGCTCTTGGCCGCCACGGCCAGGTAGATCACAGCCTGGCCCAGCGCCAGCTCGCCCTCGGGCGAGCCCAGCCGCTCGAAGGTCAGCGCCGCATCGTTGGCGATCTGCATGGCGCGTGGGTCGGCCAGGCCGATGTCTTCCCAGGCCATGCGCACGATGCGCCGAGCCAGATAGCGCGGGTCGGCACCGCCATCGAGCATGCGGCACAGCCAGTAGAGCGCCGCATCCGGATGCGAGCCCCGCACCGACTTGTGCAGCGCCGAAATCTGGTCGTAGAAGTTGTCCCCGCCTTTGTCGAAGCGGCGCGCGTTCAAAGTCAGCGCGTTCTGCACGAAGTCGCCATCGATGGTGGTCACGCCCGCCGCACCCGCCGCCGTGTTGCACTGCTCAAGCAGGTTGAGGAAACGCCGCGCATCGCCATCGGCATAACCCACCAGCGTGTCCACCGCGGCCTGCTCGAAGCGCAGGTGCGACATGGCCTTGGCCTGCGCGCGTGCCAGCAGTTGCTTGAGCTCGTCGTCGGTCAGCGACTTGAGCACATAGACCTGCGCGCGCGAAAGCAAGGCCGAGTTGACTTCGAACGAAGGGTTCTCGGTCGTCGCGCCGATGAAGGTCACCAGACCGGACTCGGCGTAAGGCAGCAAGGCATCCTGCTGCGACTTGTTGAAGCGGTGGATCTCGTCGACGAAGAGGATGGTGTGCTTGCCCTGCGCCAGGTGATGTTCAGCCTGTTCCATCGCTGCGCGGATGTCCTTGACGCCCGAAAAGACCGCCGACAGGGCGATGAACTCGCAGTCGAAGGCCTGCGCCGTCAGGCGCGCCAGCGTGGTCTTGCCGACGCCGGGCGGCCCCCACAGGATCATGGAATGGGGCTTGCCGGATTGAAAGGCCAGCCTCAAGGGTTTGCCCTTGCCCAGCAGGTGCGTCTGCCCGATCACATCGGACAACTGGTGCGGCCTCAGGGCTTCGGCCAGGGGCGGCGTGGGTTCCTGTTTGAACAGATCGGACATGGCCGGATTGTCGCAGCCCGCACCGCCCCTGGATCAAATGGACTTAGCACTGGACAAACTTTGCGAAGCATGGGATAATCCCTGGATTCGCCGGCCATTGAGTGACCCTTGTCCATCAAGATGAGCACCAAGAGCCGCGATTCTTAGTTCATCCCCTCTGACCTTTTTCAAGCCGGATCGGCACCACGCTCATTTCGCAGCGTCGGCTATCGATCAAGAGCGTGTCTTGAGTTCCGGTTGGCGGCGATGCCGTCGCTTATCAACCGACTCACCGTGGTTTCACCATGCGTTGCCCGCATCCAGCATGCGGGCCCATGACCACGAGGTACGGACACGAAATCACAGCGACCCCACCTGGCCCAGGCCTTGACCCACGCGGTTGGCCTGGCCGCAGTGCTTTTGCCTGCCCTTGACCGGCGGGTGGCAGCGCTTTGTCTTGCTTGCAAGCTTGAAAGATTTGTCATGACCCTAGAAAACCAGAACCAGACCACCGATGCCCAGGAACAGGCCAGCATCGACGCCCATAACACCTCCCTGATCGACGCCCTGGCTCGCCGTCTGGAGGCCGAAGCGCAAGGTGCCGAAGCCGGTGACGAGGCCCTCGGTGCGGATGGCGATGCCGCCGTCACGGCAGCCGAAGGCCCGCTTTTCGAAAGCCTGGGCCTGAGCCCGGCCCTGTGCCGCGCCCTGGCCGATTCCGGCTACACCCAGCCGACCGCCGTGCAGATCGAGGCCATCCCGGCCGCGATGAACGGTGCCGACCTGCGCGTGGCATCGAGCACGGGCAGCGGCAAGACCGCCGCCTTCATGTTGCCTGCGCTGGAGCGCGTCATCGCCGCCCGCGGCGACAACAGCAAGCGCCGCGAAAAGGGCAAGACCTATGGTCCCCGCATCCTGGTGCTGGCCCCCACGCGTGAGCTGGCCATGCAGGTTGCCAAGGCAGCTGACACCTATGGCCGCCATCTGCAAGGACTGCGCGTGGC
>CAYPUS010000046.1:0-9853 GCA_964413815.1 uncultured Aquabacterium sp.
ATGGGCGCGGACTTCGCCTACATCGGCTCGGCCTTCATCGCCACCGACGAGGCCCGCGCAACCGATGCCTACAAGCAGATGATCGTCGACAGCAGCAGCGCGGACATCATCTACTCCAGCAAGTTCACGGGCGTGCACGGCAATTACCTGCGCCCCTCGATCGTCAACGCCGGCATGGATCCCGATGCGCTGGGCAATGGCGATCCAAGCCAGATGAGCTTCGGCAGCGGCGAAAGCAGCGGCAAGGTCTGGAAGGACATCTGGGGTTGCGGGCAAGGCATCGGCGCGATCAAGGAAGTCGTGCCGGTGGCGCAGCTCGTGGCGCGGCTGAAGGCCGAGTACGAGGCGGCACGCGCCCAACTGGCGCAAGGCTGACCCCAACTGGCGCGAGGTTGGCGCGAGGCCGGGGCTGCTCAGGCTGGACGCAACGGCCCTCGGCGCTGGGCAGCCAGGATGCGCACGTCCTTTTCCCAGTCCGTGAGGCGGGCCGTGACCTTGTCGCGCTGGGCCTGCGTGGTGCCCGCATGGGTGCTGGCCGCCAGCGCGCAGCCCGCGTTGATCCACGAGGCCAGACGGGCGCGCCGCTCCGGCGTGGGCGGCTCGAAGACGTGCAGGAACATGGTGCGCAAGGCCTGCTCCACCTGCGCCTGCGGGGCGCGCTCATGCACGGCCAGGCGCGCGATCTGCACGAACTCGCCCTGCACGCGCTGGATCTCGTTGTAGGCATCGTAGGGCGTCAAGGGCCCTGTCACGACGCCGCGGGCGAGCGCTGCGCGCTGCGCCTTGCTGAACTTGCCATAGAAGAACTCCGCCCACTTCACGGCGAAGTCGCCATAGGCTTCGTCCCGGTCGGCCTTGTCTTCCTGCAGGAAGTCATCGCGGAAGTCTTCATTGAAATCGGCCATGAATTCCTGCAGGTGCCCGATTTGCTCGGGCCGCAGGCTGCGCAGCATCCGGGCCAGCATGGGCACGGCCTGCTCGATCGAGCGCCTGCCGATCTTCTCGGCCTCGGCCCGCCGTTCGCAGGCCAGTTCGGCCGAAATGCTGCCCTGCGCTTCGCGTGCGCCACGCGCCAGCACGGGCACATAGGCGGGCAACTCCTCGCGGCGGTGCCAGGCGAGGAAGGCGTTGAGATCACGCCGGACTTGCTCGGCCTGCTCGTCGTCGAAATGGAAGGCGCGGTTGAGTTGCCAGTAAGCCAGGTTGGCGGCCTGGTTGTAAGCGGTGCGCACGATGCTGCAGGCGGCCAGCACCAGCATCGTGGCGGCCAGCATGGCGGTGGCGATGCGCTGCGCCCGCCTGGGCGCCAGGAGGCGACGTGCCATGCGGGTGGAGGACCGCTCTGGCAGGCGGGCCGGTACGGCGATGGAGGCGTGATCGGTATGCGACATGGTCATGCAAGAGCAGTTGCCATGCCTGCACAACGTGCGCCCGGCGGGGGCTGTTGACCGGGTGATCCCCAAGGCGGGGTGCGTCCGAGGCGCTCAGCGCATGCCCAGCTTGAACGCGATCATGGCGCGCAGCTTGGTGGGCACCACGGGCTTGAGCAGCAGGTGAAAGTTGTAGCGGCTGGCGTCTTCCTCGTGGCCCGTCATGGTGCTGCCCGTGACCATGATGGCCGGCAACGCCTGGCCGAAGCGTTCGCGCAGGATGCGGATGGCGTCGATGCCGGTCTGGCCGCTGGGCAGGCGGTAGTCCACGATCAGCAGATCGGGCTGGGCGTCGGTGCGCTCGGCCCAGGTCTTGACCGCGTCCACCGAGTCGAAGGCGCTGACGGTGGCTCCCCAGCCCTTGAGCAGCACCTCCAGGCCTTCCATCACGGCCTGCTCGTCCTCCACGACCACGATGTGCCGGCGGTCCAGGGTCACGCCCAGGGAGGTCTTGTCCACCGGGGCGCCGCCGCTTTGCAGTCGGGGCGCGCGCCCCATCGGCAGCATCAGCGTGAACACGGTGCCGCGGCCCACGCGCGAGCGCAGGGTCAGCGGGGCACCCATCAGGTCGGCCAGGCGCTTGACGATGGCCAGCCCCAGGCCAAGGCCTTTGCGGTGATGCGGCTCCAGGGGGCGGCTGCTTTGCGTCTGGTAGAACTCCTCGAAGATGCGGCCTTGCTCTTTTTCGGTGATGCCGATGCCGGTGTCCCAGACCTGCAGGCAGAGCTTGTCGCCCCGGCGCCGGCAGGTGACCAGCACGCCGCCGTCTTCGGTGTAGCGGATGGCGTTGGAGACCAGGTTGCGCAGGATGCGCTCGACCACCAGCGGATCGGCATAGACGTGGTACTGGTCGCCTCTGAAGCCCAGGGCCAGGCCTTTTTCGAAGGCATTGGGCTCAAAGGTCAGGCGCAGCCGCGCGAACAGGTCGCGCAGGGCAAAGTGCTCGGGCTGGATGTCGACGCCGCCCGTGTCGATCTTGGTGATGTCCAGCAGTTCGCTGAAAAGGCCTTCCAGGGCGTCGACCGAGCTGTTGATGCTGTTGACCAGGTGGGCCACTTCGGCGTCCTTGACGCGCTGGCGCAGCGCTTCGGCGAACAGGCCCATGGCGTGCAGCGGCTGGCGCAGATCGTGGCTGGCGGCGGCGAAGAACTGGGTTTTGGCGCGGCTGGCGGTCTCGGCCTGGCGCTGGGCGGCCGCGGCCACGGCCATTTCGCCGCGCAGCTTCTGGGCCAGGTCCTGGGTGTGCACGCGCAGGCTCACCATTTCGCCGAACACGTTGTGGAAGACGCGCCCGAGCGCCAGGACGCACAGGCACATGAGGCACCAGACGCCGGCCAGTTGCAGGTCGGTGTCGCCGCCATGCAGGGCCGTGCGGGTGATCATGGGGATGAAGTACAGCCCCATGCAGGCCAGAAAGAGCTTGGGCTGGGACGCCATATAGGGCACGGCGCCGATGGCAAAGGAGTAGATGGTGAGCATCAGCACCATGCGCTCGAAGCTGTCGCCGTAGGCGTAGAACAGCATTGCCGCGGCGCTCCAGAGGAAGGCGCCGACGAGCGCCCCCGCGTTCCAGCGGCGCAGCCACAGCGAGGCCGAAGCCCGCCCCTGCAGCACCGCCCGCTCGTAGGTCAGCAGGCCGATGAAGCGGGCCGTCCAAAGGATGGTGAAGGCGACCGTCCAGCCCCAGAGGATGGGGTGGGGGACGTGCTGCCAGTAGATGGAAGTGATGACCACCATGCCCAGGAAGTGGCCCATCAGGCCGGCGCTGCTCTGGCGGTAGACCAGGCGCACGGTGTCCTGGATCAGGGCCCGGTCGGTGGGCGGGGGCAGGGCGGCGTAGCCCTCCGCGTTGGGCGAGACCACGGCATCGAGGGTGTCGCCGTCGGCCTCGGCCGCGCTGGAAGCGAGGGTGGTCATGGTGCGCTGGATCCGGAAATGGTGCTCAGGCTCAGCGGGTGCGCCACACCGTGCCGCCGCCGGGCGCCAGGCCGCCACCCTGTTTTTGCAGGATCTGGCTGACGGCGATCACCGCCTGGGTGCGCGAGCTCACGCCCAGTGCGCGCAGCACGGCGGCCACGTGGTCCTTGACGGTCTCGACCGACAGGCCCAGTTCCCGTGCGATGAGCTTGTTGGGCTGCCCTTTGAGCAGCAGCGTCAACACGTCGGACTGGCGCGGGGTCAGGCCCAGCTGCACCAGCGAGGGCACGGTCTGGAAGGCAGCCTCGGAGGCTTCCTTCTGGACCTGGGTGTAGGGGGAGGCGCTGAGGTGGGCCTGGTTGTCGGCGCCCATGCTCATGGGCGGGACGTAGACACCGCCCGACATCACCTGCTGCAGGGCCTCGAAAAGGGTCTCGTTCGTGGCGCGCTTGGGCACGAAACCCATGGCGCCCATGTCGATGGCGCGGATGACGTCGCTGGTGCGGTCGGAGGCGGAGATCACCACGACCGGCAGGGCAGGGTACTTTGTGCGCAACTCGCCCAGCAGATCGAAGCCGTCGGCATCGCCCAGGTGCAAGTCGAGCAGCACCAGGTCGTAGCTCGGGTCCTGCCGAAGGGTCTCCCTGGCGGCCCGGCCGCTGTCGGCTGCGCCCACGGTCACATTGTCGCCCAGGCCCTGGATGACCGACTGGAGCGCGGCCAGGATGAGGGGGTGGTCGTCGATGAGCAAAACCTTCATGGGGAAACTCCTGATGCGTGTTGCGCGGCCGTTGCACGTCCCCCTGAATCCCATTCAAGGTGTGAACTTGGTCCGTTAATCGGGGCTTTGACCGCTTGAGATTTCTCGATCATAGAGGCAAGCCCGGTAGAAATACCCGGTTCCCCCTTGTGTGTGATGAAGGACCCTTGCTTGGATACCACCGCGCCCGTCCGCCCGCAGCTGGACGCCAGGCCGACGATGCCATCTGCGGCATCCGCGCCCGCTTCTGCGCCGCCCTCGGCACAGGGGGCGGTGGCCTGCGTCGGCGATGGGGACGCGATGCGCTGCCTGAAGGTCTTTCTCGATGAAATCGACTGGACATCCGGCATATCGGCATTGGTGACCCAGCTCAACAAGATGCTGGTCTGCCACCGTGTCTCGCTGGGATGGGTCAGCGGCCAGTCCCTGCGCGTGCGCGTGCTGTCCGACGGGGTGCTGCTGGACGAAGGCACGGCCATGCCGGAGCTGCACCAGGCGATGCTGGAGTCCTCCCACCAGCAGACCGTGCTGGTCTGGCCCCTGGGCAGCCAGGGCAACGATGCCAGCCGCCATCGCATCACGCTGGCGCACCAGACCCTCTTCAGGGTGCAGGGCCTGTCCGGCCTGCTCACCGTGCCGCTGGCCCAAGGGGATGTGGTGATCGGCGCCCTGACATTCGAGCGCACGGCGCACCAGGATCCCAAGCGCTTGGTGAACTCGGGGGAGCAGCGCGATGTGTTGGCCGGTTTCACGCAGGAAGAGATTCGCTGGGTCGAGCAACTGGCCACCGTGCTGGCCCCGACACTGGCGCTGCGCTACCGGCTCGAGCAGCCGGTGTGGGAACGCGTGCGTGGCTGGGTCGATTCCCTCAAGCAGCGCCTGGGCGATCCGCGCGAGCGCACCCTGAGGTGGTCGGTACTGGCGTTCTTCGGCATCTTGTCGTTCGGCATCGGCCTGCCTTTGCCCTATGAGCTGACCGCCTCGGCCAAGCTGGAAGGGGCGGTCCAGCGCGTGATGAGCGCGCCGCAGGACGGCTTCCTGCGGGAGGTGCACGTGCGGCCGGGGGACGCCGTCCAGGCCCGCCAGGTGATGGCCGAGATGTCGGACGACGACCTGCAGGGCGCGCGCCGCGCACGGCAGGCCGAAGCCAACCAACACGAAAACGCCTTCGCCGAAGCCTTTGCGCGCGGTGACCGGGCCCAGGCGGTGATGGCGCAATCCAAGCTGGCCGAGGCCCGGGCGCAGTTGTCGCTGATCGAGCAGCAACTCGGCCGTTTGAAGATCACCTCGCCTTTCGACGGGGTGGTCATCGCGGGCGACCTGCGGCAACAACTGGGCGCCCCGGTCAAGCGTGGCGAAGCCTTGCTGACACTGGCGCCGGGCCTGGACTGGCGCGTCGTCATGGAAGTGGACGAGGCCGATGTGGCCTTGTTGAGCAAGGGGCAACTGGCCAAGCTGCGTCTGGCGGCCTTGCCCGACCAGACCATCGGCCTGGTGCTCTCGCGCGTGACGCCGGTGGCCAAGAGCACGGCCTCGGGCCTGCGTTATGAGATCGAGGCGGTGCCCACGGGCGCGGGCGCCGGGGCCAAGGGCCTGCGGCCAGGCCTGCAAGGGGTGGCGCGCATCGAGATGCCGGCGCGGCCCGTGCTGTGGCGTGCGGCCGACCGCTGCTGGCAGTGGCTGCGCATGCTGGCTTGGACCTGGCTGTAAGCGCGGTCAGTGAGCGTAGGCATGCACGACACGCTTCTGTCTCCCTACTGGTACCGCATCGCTCGCCTGCACCCGCGTCTGCGGCCGCATGTGAGCGTGCGCATGCAGCGCACGCGCGGTCAGGCCTGGTATGTCCTGCACAACCAGGCGACGGGGCGCTATCACCGCGTCAATGCCCATGCCTTCGAGCTGGTGGGGCGGTTGGACGGCCAGCGCTCGGTCGATGATATCTGGCAGGGCTTGCTGCAGCAGCAGGGCGACGAGGCACCCACTCAAAATGACGTGATCCGCATCGTTGGACAGCTCACCGACGCCGGGCTGCTGCAGGCCGAGGTGATGCCCGATGTGCGGCAGATGGTCAGCGTGACCGAAGAGCGGCTGCGCCGAGAGCGCCGTGCGCGCCTGAACCCGCTGGCATTCAGGCTGGGCCTGTTCAACCCCTCGGCCTTGCTGGAGGTGGTCTATCCGCGCATGCGCGGGGTGTTGACCCTGCCGGCCCTGCTGATCTGGGCCTTGTTGATGGGCCTGGCGCTGATGGGGGTGGCCACGCACTGGGTGGACATCCGCAATTACGCCGCGCTGCACTTCCTGACGCCCAGCTTTCTGGCGCTGACCTGGCTGGTGTACCCCGCGATGAAGGCCGTGCACGAGTTGGGGCATGCGCTGATGCTGCGGCGCTTTGGTTGCGAGGTGCCCGAGGTGGGCGTCAACTTCTTCATGTTCGTGCCCATGCCTTATGTGGATGCCAGCGCGTCGAACCGGCTGGTGCGGCGTGGCGAGCGGGCGCTGATCGGCGCGGCCGGGATCATGGTCGAGCTGGCGCTGGCGGCGTTCGGCCTGGCGCTGTGGCTGAGCGTCGAAGACGGCATCGTGCGCGAGGTGGCCTTTGTGATGATGAGCATCGGCGGGCTGTCGACCCTG
Organism: uncultured Aquabacterium sp.; assembly: GCA_964413815.1. Classification (GTDB taxonomy): domain Bacteria; phylum Pseudomonadota; class Gammaproteobacteria; order Burkholderiales; family Burkholderiaceae_C; genus Aquabacterium. The sequence goes on from CAYPUS010000046.1 coordinate 6,739, forward strand.
CTGTTCAACGGCAACCCGCTGATGAAGTTCGATGGCTACTTCGTTGCCTGCGACCTGCTGGACCTGCCGAATATGGGCAGCCGCAGCGCCCGCCTGCACGACCGCCTGTGGGCGCGCGTGGTCGGCTGGCTGCTGCGCATGCCGCGGGACGAATCGGTTTCGGCTTCGGAAGGCGATGCGGTCGAGCGCTGGTGTCTGCGCCTGTACGCGCCGCTGTCGTGGCTGTACCGGCTGGGCGTCAGCGGCCTGATGGTCTCGTGGGCCTCGGAAAAATCCTCCTGGCTGGGCATGGCCATCCTGGCATGGATGATCTGGAGCCTGGTGCTGCTGCCATGCCGGAACTGGGGTGCCAACCTGCTCAATGCGCCAGGCTTCGAGTCGGTGCGCACGCGCGCTTCCGTTGGCGGCACGGCGGCGGTGGTGGGGGTGCTGGCCCTTCTGGCTTTCGTGCCGGTGCCATCTTCGATCGTGGCCCATGGCGTGGTGTGGCTGCCCCCTGATGCGCAGGTGCGCGCGGGCACGGACGGTGAGGTCGAGGCCATGCTGGTGCAAAGCGGCCAACGCGTCCAGGCGGGGCAGCCCTTGATCCTCTTGCGCGATCCGGTGTTGGCCACCAAGAGGGAAATCGTGCTGTCGCAGATCGAAGCCAGCCAGGCCGAGATGAACGCCGCCTTCACCTCCGATCCGCTCAAGCTCAGCAATGCGCGCCAGGCGCTCGAGCGCGACCACGCGCAACTGACCCAGCTCGATCAGGACATGGCCAACCTGGTGCTGCGCGCTGCCCGCCACGGCGAGTTCGTGCTGCCGCGCCAGGAAGACCTGGACCAGCGCCAGGTCAGCCGGGGCCAGTTGCTGGCCTATGTGCTGGCCGACGTGCCGGGTGTCGTGCGGGTGATGGTGTCGCAACGCAACGTGGACGATGTGCGCAGCAGCCTGACCGGGGTGTCGGTGGCGCTGGCCGAACGGCCGGGCAGGGTGATCCAGGCACGCGCGCTGGGCGACACGCCTGCGGCGGTGGAGCGCCTGCCCGCTGCGGGCTTGAGCAACAAGGCGGGCGGGCCCATCGCCGCCGACCCAGCCGACCCCGATGGCCTCAAGCCCGCCGAGCCGATGTTCGCGATGGACGTGGTCCTGGACGAAGTTGTGCCGCGCGCCGGCGGGCTGGCGCAAGTCCGGTTGGCGCTCAAACCGCGGCCCTTGCTCGCGACCTGGGGCCTGCGCCTGCGGCAGCTCTTCCTCAAGCATTTTTCGGATGTGGGGGCACCGACATGACGCTGCTTTCGGAAATCGGCGGCAACGAAGTCTGGTCCGACCGCATGCACCCTGGCGCACCCGTGCCACGGCCGGGGCCCGTGTATGGGCCTTACCCTGTCAAGGCGCTGGTCAAACGGTCCCGCAATCCGGGCATCGCCTGGCTGCAGGCGATGTGGCAGGCGCCGGCGCGGGTCACCGCCGCGGGCGATCGCCAATTTCTGCAAACGGTGCGTCAGGCCCGCCAGCGCTGGGGAGAGCTGCCCGAGCAGGAGCGCGTGCACCGCCTGGTGTCCTTGCGTGTCAAGCTGGGGACGGAAGGCCTGGCTTCGGCGCATGTGCCGCAAAGCTTCGGCCTGATCGCCTGGGCCGTGCATGCGCAGCTCGGCTTCGAGCTGCATGATGTGCAGTTGCTGGCCGGCTGGTGGATGCTGGGCGAGCGCCTGGTCGAGATGGCCACGGGCGAGGGCAAGACGCTGACCGTGCTGCTGACGGCTGCCACCGCCGCCATGGCGGGCGTGCCCGTGCACGTGCTGACGGCCAACGACTACCTGGCGCGCCGAGATGCCGAGCAATTGCGCCCGATCTACGCCGCATTGGGCCTGAAGGTCTCTTTCGTGACGGCCGAGAGCACACCCGCGGAGCGCCGCGAGGCCTACAAGGCCGATGTGGTGCACGTGACGGCCAAGGAGGTGGCCTTCGACCACATGCGCGATCGGGCCGCGCGTTCGATGGGCGATGACGCCATGGTGCTGCGGGGCCTGTGCATGGCGGTGATCGACGAGGCCGACAGCATCCTGATCGACGAGGCCTGCACCCCGCTGATCCTGGCCTCGGCCACGGATCCGCGTGAAGCCGATCAACGTTATCGGGTCTCGCTCTTTCTGGCCCGTCAACTGAGGGAGCGTGCGGATTACACGCGCGCCGAAGGCCTGGGGCTGAAGCTGACCGAGGCCGGAGAAGAGCGCCTGGGCCGCCTGACGCAGGGCATGAAGGGCGAATGGCTGTGGCGCAAGTACCGCAACACCCAGGTGCTGCTGGCCTTGCAGGCCCTGCATGTGTTCACGCGCGACGTGCACTACCTGGTGCGCGACAACGAGATCCACATCATCGATGAGACCACCGGGCGTCTGGCCGTGGGCCGATCCTGGTCGCGCGGCCTGCATCAGATGATCGCCATCAAGGAAGGCGTGCCGCCCACCCCGGAGAACGAGACGCTCAGCCAGTCGAGCTACCAGACCTTCTTTCCGCGCTACCTGCGCCTGGCCGGCCTGAGCGGCACGGTGTTCGAAGAGCGCGGCGAGATGATGCGCGTGTACCGGCTGCCGTCGATCCGGGTGCCCTTGCGGGTGCCCTCGCGCAGGGTGGTGCACCCGCCGCTGATCCTGCCGGACGCGCGCAGCAAGTGGCAGCGCGTGGCCGAACGCGCCAAGACAGAGGCCGCGCGGGGCCGCCCTGTGCTCATCGGCACCGACACCGTGGCCGATTCGGACGCCATCGCGGCCGTGCTCACGGCCATGGGCGTGGCCCACCAAGTTTTGAACGCCCGGCAGGATGGCCTGCAAGGTGCCCAGGAGCGGGCCGTGATCGAGCAGGCTGGCCGGCCCGGCTGCATCACCGTGGCCACGCACATGGCGGGGCGGGGCACCGATGTCCACCTGGCCGACGAGGCTTTGGCGCGGGGCGGGCTGCACGTCATCAATGCCAACCTCAACCGATCCCGCCGCATTGACCGCCAACTCATCGGGCGCTGCGCCAGACAAGGCACGCCGGGCAGTTGCGAAACCATCCTGAGCTGGGAAGACGCCAGCTGGACCGATCACGTGTCGGAAGGCTGGTTGCGCGCGGCCATTGCGCTGGCGCG
>CAYPUS010000046.1:9863-13505 GCA_964413815.1 uncultured Aquabacterium sp.
GCGAAGGGGGTGGGGCGGTCAGATGCTGGGCAGATGGCTGTGCCGGCGGGTGCAGGCCGATGCCGAGGCGAGGGCGCGCCGACGGCGCTGGACCATGCTGCAAAACGAACTGCTGATGGCCCGCCAACTGGCGGTCGCAGGTAGTGAAGATTGGGATTAAGGTTCCGTGCTTTTTTGCCGATTAGGAACAGAGGGCTGGACCCATTATCTGTTTCACATTCCGAAGATGGCGTTTTGTCCGTGCGGAATGCAGGAGCTTGGACGTGAACAAGAGAGCATTGAGCGTGATGACGATCACCGGCTTGGCCTGGTGGGGCTCGAGCCATGCCGACATGCTGGGCTGCCTGATCGAGCCGGACCGGGTGGCCGACGTCGGAACGCAGTCGACGGGGGTGCTGGCCTCGGTCGACGTCGAGCGTGGCGACGAAGTGGCCGCTGGCCAGGTGCTGGCACGCCTGAGCGCGCAGGTCGAGCGCGCGTCCGTCTCCGTGGCTGAAATCAAGGCCAAGGCCGAAGCCGAAGCGCTGCAGGCCCAGGCCGCCTATGAACTGGCCCAGCGCAAGCTGGAACGCACGCGCGATCTCGTCCGGCGGGATTTTGTGTCGGATCAGGCGCTGGACCAGGCCGAAGCCGAGGCCCGTGTCGCCCAGCAGCGCGTCGAGCAGGCGCGAGAAACCCAGCGTGTGGCCCACCGCGAGCACCTGCTGTCGAACGCCCAGTTGAGCCAACGTGAAGTGCGCAGCCCCTTCGCCGGCCTGGTGATCGAACGCTACCGCACCGAGGGCGAACGCATCGAGCGTGAACCGGTGGTGCGCGTGGCGCGTATCGACCCGCTGCGCATCGAGGCCATCGTGCCGGCCGTGCAGTTTGGCCAGATCAAGGCCGGACAGCAGGCCAGCGTGAAGACCGATCTGCCCGATTTTCCCCAACTCTCTGCCGAGGTGACGCTGGTCGATCGCGTGATCGATCCGGCCTCCAACAGCTTCCGCGTGCGCCTGAAGGTGCCCAACCCCGGCAACCGCATCCCCTCCGGCCTGCGTTGCCGCATCGCATTTGGCGATGCCGGCAACACTGCCCGGAGGCAGCCGGGCGGCATCGTCATCCCCGCACCGGCCGCGGCCGCTGGCAGCGTGGCACCCGCACGCTGGAACGCGACGCCTCCAGTGATCCAACCCGTGAGGCAGCCCGCCGTGGTGGCCACCTCGGTCGCCACCTCCGTGGCCACATATGGGCCTGTGACAGTCGCCTACAAGCCCGAACGCACCACCGCCTCGGGGCCGACCACCCATGTGTCGTCGACCCTGAAGTTCGCGATGGCCCTGCTGGGCCGCACCACGCCCGGTGCACGCCTGTCGGACAGCCTGGGTGCGCCCGAGCGCGGCCGCATGCGCGACAAGCTGATCCAGCCGCCCGCCACGCTGGCCATGTCTGCCCGCTTGCCTGAGCCGCCGCGCGCGGCACAGCCGGTCGCCCTGGCCAAGGGGCAGCCGGCTGCCCCGCGTCGCCCGCTTGCAGAGACTGGCATGCAAGTGGCGAGCATGCGTTGAGCCGCCTGGCCGGCTCGGAAAGGTGCGCATGACCCAGGCAGCAAGCACGGCGAGTCCCGCCCCGGCCTCGCGTCGGGCCGAGCGCCGCGCCAAGAGCCGCAAGTGGTGGATGTTCAGCCCCACGCTGCGCATCAGCATGGGCCTGGTGTCGATGCTGCTGGCTTTGCTGATGGTGCTGGATTTGGTGCTGGAGGTGCTGCCCAACCAGCGCGCGATGACGATGAAGGTGCGCGAGCAGGTCTCGGTCCACCTGGCGGTGCAGGTGCGCAAGGCGCTCAATGAAAGCCAGCCGGCCAGCAAACTGCAGGAGACCCTGATCGAACTGGTCGAGCAGTCCAGCGACATCATCTCGATGGCGGTGCGCCGTGAGAAGGGCGACATCTATGCCACCACCGCCTTGCACTCCGGTTTCTGGGAGGCTCCGCCACTGGGCGCTTCGACCCTGAACGCCATCGTTGTGCCGCTGCATGCGGGCAAGCAACGCTGGGGGCAGCTGGAGGTTCAGTTCAAATCGCCCTGGCCCGACACACTGATGGGCTGGCTCCGGCAACCCACGATCCTGCTGGTGGGCTCGCTGAGCGTGGCCAGTTTCATGGCCTTCTATCTTTATCTGCGCCGCGTGTTGCAGCATCTGGATCCGTCCAAAGCCATCCCTGAGCGCGTGCGCGTGGCCTTCGACACCTTGACCGAAGGCCTGCTGGTGCTGGACATCGATGGTCAGATCCTGATGGCCAACTCGGCCTTTCGGGGTTTTCACCCGCGTGCCAACCAGGTGCTGCTGGGGCGCTCGATCAGCGAGATCGATTGGCTCATCCAGGGCTTGCACGAGACCTCCGACATGCCGCCATGGGAGCGGGCCCTGCTCAGCAGCGAACCCATCCTGGGCGTGGAGGTCGACCTGACACACGGTGACGGCGAGCCCCGTCGCGCCTTGCTGAACTGTGCCGCGGTGCGCGATGCGGCTGGCAATGCGCGCGGCTGTCTGGTGACGTTGGACGATGTCACGGCCCTGGACCAGGCCAATGCCCGCCTGCGCGAGGCCATGAGCGAGCTGGAGGCTTCGCGCGACCAGATCCAGAAGCAGAACGAGGAACTGCAGTTGCTGGCCAACTGCGACCCCATGACCGGCTGCTTCAACCGCCGCGCCTTCTTTGCCCGTGCCGAGCCCATGCTGGAACACGCGCTCAAGACGGGTGAGCCGCTGTCGTGCTTCATGACGGACATCGACAAGTTCAAGTCCTTCAATGACACCTATGGCCACGCCGTGGGCGATCTGGTGATCCAGCAGGTTTCGCGCATCCTCAAGGCGGCGATGCGGCCCGAGGACGTGCTGTGCCGCTTCGGGGGTGAGGAGTTCTGCGCCTTCCTGCCGGGCATGGACGAGCATGCCGCGGCGGAAGTGGCCGACCGCATCCGCCTGGCCATCCAGAACGAGGCTGGCCCGGCCATCGACGCCGTCCCCAACCTGCGCATCACCTCCAGCTTCGGTGTGGCCAAGCTGGGTTCAGGCGGCGCGAAGACGGCTTTGCTGCTGATCGAGCGCGCCGACCAGGGCCTGTATGCCGCCAAGGAAGGCGGCCGCAACCAGGTGCAGTGCATCGACTGGGTCGAGGCCCGTCAAAAGGAAGAGGCCGCCGAGCCTCAGTGAGGGCCGCAAGGCCGGGGGGGCGCTCAGGTCCGCCAGACGCGCGGGGGGCAGGGCGCCAGGTGCCAGGCTTGCTGGCGCCAGGCCGCCCAGACCTTGGTCAACAGGTCCATCGCCGGTTCGACCCGCTCGGCCAGCGCGCGCAGCACGATCACCTGCTCATGCGGACTGGTGCTGCCGCACAGAGCGGCCAGCGGGTGCGCCTGCTGGATCTCTCTGGCGGTCTCCAGCAGCGCTTCGCGCCGTTCGCGGGGCAGGGCCGTGCCCGCGGCCAGCCACATGGTGGCCATCACGCGGCGCCCGTGCCAGCCCAGGGGGCTGTCGAGCAGGCGCGTGTCGGTGGCCGAGACGGTGCCCCGCTCAAGCCATACGCCAGGCAGTTCGATTTCCTGCGTGTAGCGGCCCTGGCCATGTGCCGGATCGTCGAACGCTTCCGAGGCCGCGGGCAGG
>CAYPUS010000047.1:0-13102 GCA_964413815.1 uncultured Aquabacterium sp.
TGGCGGCCTTGCCCTTGAACGCCAACGGCAAGGTGGACCGGCAGGCCTTGCCAAGCGATCGGAGTGATCTGGCGGACCGGATGGGCGGGGTGGCGGCCGAGGCACCGGGCAGCGCGCGGCCCCAAGGCGAGATCGAGCAGGCCCTGGCGGCCATCTGGGCCGAAGTGCTGGCGCTGCCTCCGGAGCGCATCGGCCGCCATGACAACTTCTTCGAGGTCGGCGGGCATTCGCTGCTGGTGCTGCGGCTCATCGACCTGGCCAGGCAGGATCCGCGCTTGCCGCGTCTGAGCGTGCGCGATGTGTTTGCGGCACCCACGCTGGCCATGATGGCTGCAGACCACCGTGCCGGCCCCCAACTGCTCACCCTCAATACCGCGCCGCGGCATGCACCGGTGTTGTTCGTCTTGCACGATGGTTGGGGCAGCGTGCTCGACTACACCGCCTTGGCCCGTGAACTGGCTGGCCGATGCCAGGTGCTCGGCCTGCCTTGCACAGCGGCGGACCTGAGGGACCTCCGCGCAGAAAGGGGAGGCAGCGGCGCGGATGACGGCAAGCTCGGCCTGCTGGCCTTGGCCACGTGGCACGCCGACCGCGTGGCCCATGCCCAGCCCGAGGGCCCGCTTCACCTGTGCGGCTGGTCGCTTGGTGGCGCCTTGGCGCCGCTGGTCGCGGGTGTGCTGCAAGCGCGTGGCAGACAGGTGGCGCAGGTCTGGGCCATCGACCCCTTTGTGCAAGGCGCCGGACCCCTTCCGCGAGCGCGCCTGGCGGACCAGCTGAAGGCCTTCCTGGCGATCCTCGTGCCGGCCCACCACCATGCCACCTTGCTCTCAGACGCCGCGATCCGCGATGGCATCGAACAGGCCAGCGCGCCGGAGGCCGCGATCGCGCAAGTTCTCAAGCGCGTGTTGGCGCGCGTGAACCGTGCCGAGCTGCACGATTACGGTGCCTTGAGCGACGAGGATCTCGCCGGCCTGTTCTTGACGGCCCGTGCGCTGACCCAGGCCTCATTGCAGCCATGTGATCCTCTGGTGTCGCTGCACGCACCCGTCGAGGTGTGGTGGTCGACCGAACGGCTGCAGGCCGAGCGCACGCGCTTTCCAGCCTGGATGCGCTTGCGGGATGTCAGGCAGCATCGGGCGGATGCCGATCACCTGGGCATCGTGCGTGAATCTGCCTTGCTCAAGGCCCTGAGGCAGGGTCTGCACGCTGCATGAGGCGCTTGCGGAAAGGAAGAAGCGCCAGCGGCTGGAGGCCGATGGCGCCTGAACAAGACCGGATGTCAGAAGTTGTACTGGATGGACAGCTGCGCATTGCGCGGCTCGCCATGGAACAGATTGCTGAAGCGGCCGATCTGATTGCTGTAGTACTTCTTGTCGAAGAGGTTGTGGACGTTGAGTTGGCCAGACAGCTGCGGGCTGAAGTCGTAACGCACCAGCAGGTTGGCGATGGCTCGTGAACCCTGGCGCACCTTCTCTTCGACGCCCAGCGGGTTCTCCTCGATCGAATGGCTCTCGGCCTCCCAGTTGATGCCGCCGCCGATCGTCCAGTCAGCAAGCTTGTAGCGCGTGAAAACCTTGAGCATCCTGCGCGGTTGGTCGGTGCTGAGGTCCTTGTCCTGATTGTCCTTGATGGAGAACTGGGTCCACCCCGCATCAATGAGCCAGTTGGGTGTCAGCGTGCCAGTCAGCGTCAGCTCATGGCCTTTGGTTTCGGCATCCTGGGCAGGGTAGTAGGCCCGCTCGCGGTTGTCGCTGCCGGGCACATACAGGTTGCCATCACGTTGGGCCAGATTGTCCTGGGTGGTGCGGAACACGGCCAGGGTGGCCTGCAGGCGGCCTTCGAGCAATTCGCCCTTGAGCCCGATCTCGGCGTTCCTGCCAGTCATGGGGTCGAGAAAGCGCGCATCGCGGTCCCGACGCAGTTGGGGCGCGAAGATGTCCGTGTAGCTGGCGTAGACCGACAGAGCTTCATTCAGGTCCTGCACCAGCCCGACATAAGGCGTCACATGCTGCTTGGTGCTTCGGTAGGGGGCATACCAGGGCGTCTCGGCATTGTCGACACGCCAGCGGATCGCCCGCGCGCCGCCGATGAACTTCAGGCTGTCCGTCAACTGCAGGCGGGCTGATCCATACAGGCCGGTTTCGGTGATGCGGGTGCGCTGCATGGGCAGGCTGTCCATCCAGTCAGGCTCGGCGATGCGGCCATCCCAGAGGTTGAAGTTGCCCGTGTCCGCCAACAGCGAGTTCTGCTCTCGGGAGGTATAGCGCAGTTCCTGCTTGCTGTGGTTGACACCGATGCTCACCTCATGCCGCTGGCCTACGGGGCCCGAAGCCTGCAGGCCGATCTCGTTCTGCTTGTGGACGATCTCCCAGTTGTTGGCCATGCCGTCCAGTCCCTGGCCGGTCACGCGATCCGGGCTGCCATAGAGCCACAGCACCTTCTGCTGGTGTTCGTTGCGGCGATGGGCCGCCGTGGCCCGCACTGTCCAGCGGTTCGCCAACTGGTGCGAGAGCGTGGCGAAGGCCTGGCTTTGCTGCGTGTCCCAGAAGTTCCAGTCTGCGGCGGTCGTTTTGTCGCGGTCGAAGTCGGTGCGGCTGCCGTCTGCATGCCAGATGGGCAGGCCGGACCAGGCATTGCCATGGCGGTCGTCCCGCTGTTCGCTCAGGCCCACGCTCAGGCGGGTGTGCGGCGTCAAATCCGCATCCACCACGCCATACAGCACAAGCTGCCCGCGTTGTTCGAGGTCGACGAAAGAGGCTTGCTTGCTGGTGTCGCCCACCAGCCTGGCCCGCACCGACCCATCGGCATTCAGCGGGGTGGTGATGTCCACGGTGCCGCCCACGCGATCCCAGGAACCGATCTCGGCGCTCACCCAGCCGGCGAACACCTTGCTGTCGGCATGCTTGCGTGCCAGATTGATCGAGGCCGAAGGGTTGCCCGTCCCGTTGAGCAGGCCCGTGGCGCCACGCACGATCTCCACGCGGTCGTAGATCACCAGATTGCTGTTGACTTCGCCAGGCGACTCGGCCGTGCTCCAGGTCATCGGCACGCCGTCGATCTGGACGCTGGTGATCGGCGCGCCCCGCGCGTAGAAGGTCTGCCTCACCGTGTCGATGGGCTTGGCCGACACGCCGGGTGCGTTCTGGATGACATCGCTGAGGGTGTGCATCTTCTGGTCGTCGATGCGCTCACGGGTGACGATGGTGAGCGATTGCGGCGTATGGCGCGGCGAGAGGTTCAATCCCGTGGCCGATCGGCTCACCTCGGTGGTGTAGGACTGGGTGCCTTCGGTGGTCGGCGTGCGGCGTTTGCCCGTCACCGTGAGCGCGGGCAGAGCAGGGGCCTGGGCAGTGCTGGCGCCAGCCACTTCAGGCGCGGCGTTTGGCATGACTTCGCTCACGGCCTCGGCTTCGGCCGCGTGGGCGGTGCCAGCCGCGCTGATCGCGCAGCCCAGGCACATCAGGCGCAAGGCCTGGCCGATGGGTGACAGAAGAGGTGGGGAGAAAGAAGGGATACGGCTGGCGCACGCCATGGCAAAGCTCTTGATGGTTGAGGTTGAAGAAAAAAAGGGCCGTTCAGGCCCTGACTGCATGAAGGTTGGACCGCAGGTGAGACGTCGCGTGCGGGGTGCCTACGGAGGCAAGGGCCTCGCCGATCTCGCCGGTGCGCACCGCTGTCACGGACAACAGCGTGTCGCTCAGGCCGTGGGTGGCTTCATTGGCGCCCTGCAGGAAGACCGCGGGCCGGAACTCGGCGGTGGTTTTCAGGCGGTAGTGCCGGTCCACCTCGAAGTCCTGCAGGTAAGGGGACAGGGATGCCAGCATTGCTCGATGGCGCTTGCGTTCGTAGCCGGTCGCCAGGATCACGGCGTCGTAGGCGACGGTGTCTTCCTTGCCAGTGTTGCCGTCGCGCAAGCTCAGGCGAACGCCGTCGGCATGGGCGCAGGCCGCCTTGATCTCGGTGCGCCGCAGGAAGCGGTGCCGGCATTCGTCCTTGACCTTCTGCAGATAGAAGACCTGGAAGATGTCCTCGATGAGCGCCATGTCCGGGCAGGCGTAGTTGGTGTGCCGGAACTCGCGCAGCATCTCGCTGCGTTCGCTGGCCGAGCGGCTGAAGATGTCGTCCACGAAGTCCACGTTGAAGATCTCGTTGACGAAGGGGCTGTCGTCGGAAGGCTTGATGGCGCGGGCACGCATGATCAGGTCGATCTGCGGGGCATGGGGGCGCCCATGCAGGTCCATGAAGATCTCGGCGGCGCTTTGGCCGGCACCCACCACGGCGATGCGACGGGCATGCTGGTTCTGCTCGATGCCGCTCAGGTAGCGGCTGGAGTGGACGATGCGGCTGTCGTCCGCCACAGCCTGGAAGACCTCCGGCACATGGGGGCTGCCCCCCACGCTGACCACCAGGTTGCGCGCCAGGCGCTGCTGGACGTGCCCATGCGCGTCCCGCGAGCACACACGCAGCATCTGCACTTCCTGGCCATGGCGTTCGGGCAGCACCTCCAGCACTTCCTCGCCGTAGGCGCACTGGCTTTCGAACTGAGAGGCCGCCCAGGCGAAGTAATCGCTGAACTCGTGGCGACTGGGGAAGAAGGTCTTGAGGTTGATGAAGTCCTGCAGGCGGCGCTGTTCGTGCAGGTAGTTGACGAAGGTGAAGCGGCTGGTCGGGTTGCGCAGCGTGGCCAGGTCCTTCAGGAAGGAGATCTGCATGCGGGCCTGATCCAGCAGCATGTCCTTGTGCCAGGCAAAGCCGGGCTGCTTCTCGATGAACAGGGCATCCATGCGACGGCCGGCATCGCGCTTTTCCGCCAGCGCGATGGCCAGGGCGATGTTGGAGGGGCCGAAGCCGATGCCGATGAGATCGTGGACAGTCATCAAGTGCTCCTTGCGGAAAGGAATGGGTGGAGGCGATGCAGATGGCAGCCTCATATGACGCGGCACGCCCGGCTTTGTTTAGCGGACGCGAAGGCTTGGCAGGCGCTAAACAAAAGCGGCCCGTGCCCGTCTTGACGCTGGTCCTTCCTGTCGATTTCCCTAGAGCCATTCCATGTCCAAGACCCAACTCGTCTACATCTGGTCCCTGCGCAACGCAGCAGCCGACCTGGCCGGCCAGCACATTCCTTACAAGGGTGGGCAGCGCTACATGAGGTCCCCACTGGAGCACCTGGCCCATGCGCTGGATCACACCGAGCTGGGCGACGCCTACAGCCTGGAGGCCGTGATCCATGACGACGACGAAGGCTCGCCCGCCGACCAGCGCAAGCTGGCGGACTACGGCTTTCGCTGTGAGAAGGGGCGAGGCTGGTTCTACCCCCCCGACATGCGGGTGCAGGGGCGTGTCATGAACGACCTGCTGTGCGCCGTGCCCTCGGCCTACCGGCGCCTGCCTTTGAGCGCGAAGGATGAGCGGGTGGCCGGCAAGGCCGACTTTGAACGCCAGTTGCAGCGCAAGCTGGACAGTTTTGGGGCCGATCTGGTTTTGCTGGACGGGTTGCTGGTCATCCTGGATGAGTTGATTCGGCCTGGCGCACCGTATTGCCGCAAGGTCGTCAACATCCACCCGGGCATCACGCGCGCCGAATCCCCGTATGAACGGCGCGGGGCCTATGCCACCCTCGATGCGCTCTATGGTGCGCGCGGCAAGAAGGTCGTGAACTGGCAGACCATGGCCACCATCGATGTGCCGGTGGTGGACCGCACGGGCGCGTCTTTCCACTATGTCGACAATGGCGTGGACGCTGGCGAGGTGATCGTCGATGCCCTGCGCACGCCCATCGACCCGCAGGACACCATCCTGGAGCTGCGCTGGAACAACTTCCAGCTGAGCCTGTTCCCGGCCATGGAAGAGGGGTTGCGTCACATGTGGCGCCTCAGGACGCGGGCCGCGGAAGGCCCGGCTGCCCAACAGACCTTGTCGGCTTGCTGACTTGCCCTTCAGATGCGCACGGCGCTGGCGGCGGTGGGTGCCAGAGGGCATGCCTCGCAGTGCGCCTGAGCCGGCAGCAGGTGGCGCAGGCAGCACTGTGCATGGCGATCCGGGACGCCGCGTTTGCTGTAAAGCCACAGCGGGTTGGGCTGGCCATCGCGCAAGGTGGGACTGTCCAGCAGGGCTTGCGCAAGCGCCGCGATGCGGTGCAGGGGCGCATCGTCTTGCTGCGCCCGGGCCGCGCCCGAGAGCGCCCGGAAAACCTCCGCCAGCACGCGGGCCGCGTTGCCCCAAAGGATCTTGACGGGCAGCTTGCTGCCAAGGTGCAGGGCTGCGAACAGGGGAGACAGGTGGGCTCGGATCAATGTCTGCTCAAGGCAGGCCGGATCGTCGGCCAGGGGGGTGCCTTCGTGGGGCACATGCAGGCAGATGGGCGCGCCGTGAGGGGCGAGGTCCAGCAGGCAGCCAGAGGGATCCAGCGGCAGGCCGTGGTGCAGCAGGCAAGCTGCGGCGAGGCTGGGTGGCAGCACCAGCCACAGGTAGTCGAGGCTCCATGCCGAAGCGCTGGCCCGCAGGTCATGGCCCGGCAGGCCCAATTGCCGTGCATGGCGCAGCAGCAGGGCGCGCAGGCAGGCTGGCTGGGTGGTCAGGGAGGCAAGCGCACGGCGGGACACGCCAGGGGCAGGCGCGGGACGAGGCGGACACGCCACCCCTGCGCCATACCGCGCCCACTCCCCCTGGAACAGCGGGGCAAGGCGCGGGATCATGGACGGCTGGGCGAGGGTGCCTTCATGCCTTCATGACGGACAGCGCCGCGCCTTGTTTAGCGCCTGGCTAAACAAAGCGGCGCGTCGAACGTCTATCTGGTCCTGAACAACCCGAACTGCGGTGGTGCACCCGTGCTCGCACATCTCCTCCAACAATCCCGGCGCCTGGTTGCCGCAGCCTCCGCGGCGAGCATCGTCTCGGGCGTGTGCAGCGTCTTGCTCGTCGCGCAGATCAACACGGCCTTGACAGCCAGCGGCGATGTCGACCGCGCCCGGCTGGCCTGGCAGTTCGCTGGCGTGGCGTTGCTGGCCATGTTCGCGCGCATGCTCGCTTCCGTGCTGTTCGAGCACCTGAGCCAGTGGGCGCAGGCCGAGTTGCGGCGCTTCATCTCCCAGCGTGTGCTGCAGACCGGCTACCGCCGGATGGAAGAGGTGGGTGGCCCCCGCGTGCATTCGGCCCTGTCCGAGCACAGCGCCAACGTGGCCGAGTTCTTCGTCAATCTGCCGGCGCTGCTGGTCAACGTCGTCATCGTGGGCGGCTGCCTGGTCTACATGGCCTGGCTGTCATGGCAGGTCTTCCTGGCGGCGGCCGCGGTCATCGGCCTGGGCTCGCTGGCCTACCACTTGGCGCACCTGCGGGCGATCCGGCACATCGAGGCCTCGGCGAAAGAGCAGGACCGCCTCTTCGACCACTTCCGATCCCTGATCGAAGGCGCCAAGGAGCTGCGCATGCATGCCCGCAAACGCAGGCGCTTCACCGATGAGGTGCTCCATCGTTCGATCGAGACGGTGCGCAGGGAGCGGGCGTTCGGCATGTCGCTTTTCCTGGTGTCGGCCGCTTGGGGGCACTTTCTCATCTATGCCTTCATCGGCCTGGTGCTCTTCTTCCTGGTCGGCGAGGGCCCGGACCGGGCCCATGTGATGACCGGCTTTGCGCTGATCTTCGTCTACATGGTGCTGCCGCTGGAGAATCTGCTGCTGACCCTGCCGAGGGCCAACCTGGCGAAGGTCTCGGCCGCGCGCATCGACGAGATCACCCGCGAGCTGGCCCACAAAGAGGCCGATGCGCCGGCGTCCCATGCGCTGGCGCCTTTCACGGGTCTGCGTCTGCAGGGGGTCACGCACCGCTACTTTCACGAATCGGCCGACGAGCTGTTCACGCTCGGCCCGGTGAACCTGAATTTCGCGCCCGGCCAGATTCACTTTCTGGTGGGGGGCAACGGCAGCGGCAAGACCTCGCTGGCCAAGCTGATCGTGGGCCTGTACCGGCCGGAGGAGGGCCAGGTTCTGCTCAATGGCCAGCCAGTGGGCGACGAAGGGCGCGATGCCTATCGGCAGCACTTTTCTGCCATCTTCTCGGACTTCCACCTGTTCGAGCAGTTGCTCGATGCGCCGGGCGCGGAGCTCGATGCCAAGGGCAATGCCCTGCTGGCCAAGCTCCACCTTCAGCACAAGGTGCAGGTGCGGCAAGGCGCGTTCACCACCCGGGCTTTGTCGCAAGGCCAGCGCAAGCGGCTGGCGCTGGTGGTGGCCTATCTGGAAGACCGGCCCTTCCTCGTGTTCGACGAATGGGCCGCCGACCAGGATCCGCTGTTCAAGGACGTCTTCTACAGGACGCTGCTGCCCGAGCTCAAGGCCATGGGCAAGACCGTGCTGGTCATCTCTCACGACGAGCGCTATTTCGATGTGGCCGACCGCCTGATCCGCATGGAGAACGGGCAGGTGATCGGCGCGGATCGAGGGCAGCCGGTGCTGGCCGGGAGAGGCGATGACGGGCGGGAAGACACCCCTTGGCCCTTGGCATCGGGGGCCACATGAGCAGCCCCGCGCCCTCCATCGATGTGCCCGCCAGCGTCGCGTTGATCACGGCGCGATGGCGCCTGAACCGGGCGGTGCTCGTGCTCGTGCATCGCTATGTCGGCCTGGTGATCGCGGGCTTCGTGGCCCTGGCGGGGCTCACCGGCAGCCTGCTGGCCTGGAACCACGAGTTGGAAGCCGTGATCGCGCCGGCCCTGTGGCGGGTCGAGCGGCCCCATCCCGAGGCGCAGCGCCTGGATCACCTGCTGCTCAGGGAGCATGTCCAGACGCTGTACCCCGACACCTTCGTGGCCAGGGCCCCTTTGGCGCAGCGGCAGGGCGAGCCGGTGGTGTTCCGGCTCTACGCTTTGCCTGACCCGCAGACGGGCGATGTGCCCGATTTGCCCAATGACGAGGTGTTCGTCGACCCCTATACGGGCTTGGTCCTGGGGCACCGCAAATGGGGCGATCTGACGCAGGGCATCAAGAACCTCATGCCCTTTGTGTATCGCCTGCACCAAAGCCTTCTGCTGGGGGAGAGGGGCAGCCTGGTCCTGGGCCTGGCCGCGCTGCTGTGGACGGTGGACTGTTTCGTGGGTGCCTGGCTGACATTGCCCGCGCGGGGCGGCGGCAGGGGCGGCCCGCCGCGGCGCAGCTGGTGGGGACGATGGCGCGTCGCCTGGACGCTGCGCTGGCGCGGCAGCAGCAGCTACCGGCGGCACCTCGATGTGCACCGCGTGGCGGGCCTGTGGCCATGGGCCATGCTGTTCGTGGTCGCCTGGAGTGCCGTCGCCTTCAATCTGAGCCCGGTCTATGACCCGGTCATGAAGACTTTCTTTGCCCATCAGGCAGATGCCGATGCGCCGATGCTGGATGTGCCAAGTCTGTCTCCGGCGCTGGATTGGGAGGCCGCGCGGCGCCACGGCCGGGCCTTGATGGCCGGGCAGGCAGCGCAACACGGTTTCGCCGTGATCGAGGAAGACGCCTTGAGCTATGACCCGCGCAATGGCATCTATGCCTACCGGGTGCGCAGCAGCCGCGACGCCGCCGATCGTTGGGGCATCACGGTCGTCCGCTTCGATGGTGAGACCGGCACTTTGCTGAGGGTGTGGCTGCCCACCGGTGCCGCCAGCGGCGACACCATCCGCACTTGGTTGACCACGCTGCACATGGCGGGCACCGGCGGCTGGCCGCTTCAGGTGCTGGTCTGCGCCGTGGGGCTGGCGGCATCCGCCTTGTCGGTGACGGGCGTGGTGATCTGGTGGAAGAAGCGGGCGGGGCGGCGCAAGCTGGCTCGCAAGAGGGCGGCATGAAAGCAGAAGGTGCGGCCAGCGCGGGGCGTGCTCAAGCCGCCTGTGGCAGCTCTCGGTGGCGACCGCCACGGCGAACGCGGCCGATGTGAGCCGCCACCATCGCGCCTCCCACAAGGAGCATCGCCAGCGCGCCGGGCTCGGGCACCACGCTCACGGCGTGAATGGTCACATCACCGACGTATTGAAAGGTCAGGCGCTCGGGGGATGTCGACGTGTCACTTGACACCCAGCGCCAGTTCTCCTCGGTGAAAGCGCCCTCGTAGCTCACACCGATCTGTGATTGGTAGAACGCCAGCACATCATCACCGGTCAAATCGCTGAATTCCGCGTACGTCACCGGTTCGCCCAGGTGATCGAAGTCGATGCGTCGCGAAGACCAGCTCGTGGAGGTGCCGGTGGTGTCGGCCCATGTTTGCGAGAACGAGAACCTCGTGCGTGTCGCCAAAGGCAAAGCTTGCCAAGGGTCTTGCAGCACACCCTCTTGCCGCCGGTAAAACGACCCCGAAATACTGGATTGCTGGGGCATCCCGCCCGGAGGCTGCAGATCGTCGCTCAGGGGCGTCGGTGCGAAAGCGGAGCCGGAAAGGAGGAAGAGCCCCCAAGCGCCGATGTCGTTGTGCGGCGGGCGGTACCGCTCCTCATCCGGATTCAGTGGGTTGTACGGATCGAAGTGGACCTTCACATGGAACGTCACTGGCTGGAAAGCCGGGTCGATCGTGATCGTGCCGGCGTGATGGATCTCTTTCGCCGTGGCCGTGATCAAGAAATCAACCTCGACGATGGCGGCGCTGGCCGTGGCCGACACGCTTGTCAACAGCCATGCGCACATGGCGCGGCGGATGGGTGTCATGGCAGAGCCTCCTGGATGTGTGTTGTGCTCGCAATGTGTCAGGCACAGGCAGGCCTGTCGATACCAGGAAATGGGGAATGCCGATGCAGCGCTTCAGTGATCACGCCCCTTGCGAGATGGTCCGGTGCATGCGCACGTAATCCTTGCGATAGCGCCCGGCCAGGCGCAGCTTCTGGGTCTCGGTGAGGATCTTGCCGGAGACCTGGAAGAACCGCTTTTCTTCTTCCCGAAGATGGTGATGCACCTCATGCGAGAGCTGCTTGCAGTGTTCCATCCACGCCTCTCCGCTGATGTCCAGCGATTGCAGCTTCTCGACGCATTCGTCGATCTCATGGTGCTCCGACAGGGCATGACGCGAGGGATCCAGACCGCGGTCGTCCATCAGGATGGGCGCGTAGAGAAAGCGTTCCTCGGCCGCGGCATGCGCGGCCAGCTCGACCCGCAAGGCCTGAAACAGTTCGGCACGGCGGGCATCTCCGGGCCGGGTGCGCAGCAACTTGCGCAACAGGCTGCGCTGGAGGGCGTGGCTTTCGCGCAGTGCTTCGTAGATGTTGTCGGGCATACAGACTCCCTTATCAGGTCACAGACGTGCAAGGATCTTGGCAGAACACCCCTTCTGGCGTCATAGGCAGACGCCGTGTCGGCGCGTCAGTGCTGTCTGACATCGGGGGCGGGTAGTCCCGGGGCATCACGCGCGCGAAACCGGGCGGCCGCCTGCCTAAAATTGACAAGACGCACCACCACGGTTTTTTTTGCCGACCACTCGCCATGCCCATCGCCACGCCGCCGCCAGAGGGTTACTGGGTGTCCATGCGCCACGTGCAGCGGGCCGTGGTGATGCTCAAGGCCGCGGGTCTGGATGCCTCGGCCCTGCTTGCACGTGGTGGCATCGGCAAGGAACAGCTGGCCGACGGCAATGCGCGCGTGCCGCTGTCGGTGTTCGAGACCCTGTTCTCGGCCTACCAGGGCACACAGTTGGAGCCGCTGCTGGGCCTGCGCATGGCCGAGACGATCCAGCCCTCCACCCTGGGCAGCCTGGGCCTGATGCTACAAAACTGCGGCACCCTGGCCGACGTGCTGGAGATCTATCTGCGATTTCGGGGCTTGCTGAGCAATGTCGGGGAGGCGGCTGTCAATTATTCGCCCGGCCGTTTCGAGATCTGCTGGACCTGTGTGGCCGGCGGTGAGCGCCTGCGCCGGGACGCCACAGAGTACGTGCTCGGCGGCTTCTCGGTGATCACCCGCATGCTGATTCCCGACATGCCGCCTTTCATCGCTGTGCAGTTCACACACGCGGCGCCCAAGCCGGAGCTGGCCAAGCGCTATTTCGATTTCTTCGGCTGCCCGGTCTACTTCAACCGGCCTCATGCATCGATCACCGCGCCTTCCGAGCTGCTGCAGATGCGGCTGCCCTATGGCGACGCGGTGCTCAAGGACCTGTTGGTGCAGCATGCCCGCCGCGCGCTCGAGCGCCAGGCCAATCCACCTTCCTTGACCGACGATGTGCGCCGCCTGATCCAGTCGCTGCTGGTGCTCAAGGCGCCCACCATGGATGCGGTGGCCGCGCAGCTGGGCCTGAGCACACGCAGCCTGCACCGCCGCCTGGAAGAGGCGGGCACCAGTTACCGCGAGATCCTGGATGCCGTGCGGCTGAACATGGCGCAGGCAGCCCTGGTGCGCGAGGACGAGGCGATTGCCGATCTGGCCGAGCGGCTGAGCTTCAGTTCGCCGCAGGCTTTCATGCGCTGGTTCAAGGCCTTGGTGGGCATGACGCCGGGGGAGTATCGGGCGGCACAGGCGGGGTCAGTTCAGTTGGCCGAGCAGTAGGTGATTGGCTGACATGTTGTCCGGCATCACGTCGATGGTGTCGGTCAGTGGGACCGCCGTTGCCTGCATCCTCACGCAGGCGGCCCGCTGGTGCTTGAACGGTGGCCTGGTCTTAACTGGCCCCCCAAGCCGCTGCCAGCGCCCGCTCAATCTTCCCCTTTGGCACCGTCGGCCGCGGCACCCGCACGTCAAACCAACTGCGCACGTCCGCATCCAAGCCAATGCCATGCATGAAGTTGTAGATGCCCTTCTTCAGCGCCCGCCCCATCGCATCGTGGTCCACGCCGGTCGGGTCGACAAAGCCGATGTCGTTCTTGGCAAAGCTCACCGGCGGCAGCGGTTGCAGCGTCACGCCGTATTCATCGGGGTTCTGGCCCACAGGTGAATGCACCGTGCAGGCAAAGCGGTGGAAGAAGCCGCTCTGGATGCAGCCGTTCTCAAACAGCTGGCGCACATACTCCAGCGCATCCACCGTGTCCTGCACCGTCTGCGTCGGAAAGCCGTACATCAGGTAAGCGTGCACCAGCACGCCCGCGTCGGCGAAGGCGCGGGTCACGCGCGCCACATGTTCCACCGACACGCCTTTTTTCATCAGCGCCAGCAGACGGTCCGAGGCCACT
>CAYPUS010000048.1:0-378 GCA_964413815.1 uncultured Aquabacterium sp.
GAGCCGCTGTACGAAGCCGACTTCATCGCCCAGCGTGCTGCCGTGCCGTACCGGGCGCCCATGCGCGAGGCCAGCGGGCGCTTGCTGCAGGCCAGCCCGACCGCCCACGGCCTTCAGACGGCCGTGGTGGTGGGCCTGGAGGCGCCCGTGCACACCGATCGCGACGGGCGCGTGAAAGTGCAGTTCCACTGGCAGCGCGGCGAGCGCGCCAGCCACCGGCTGGCGCACCCATCTGGCGAAGGCAACGCGCCGGCTTCCGATGCATCCGGCACCTGGGTGCGCGTGGCCCAGGACTGGGCGGGCGCCAACTGGGGTGGCGTCTTCATTCCCCGCATCGGGCAAGAAGTCGTCGTTGCCTTCCTGGAGGGTGACATCGAC
>CAYPUS010000048.1:388-13089 GCA_964413815.1 uncultured Aquabacterium sp.
CATCGACCGGCCCGTCATCGTCGGCGCGGCCTACAACGGCCAAGGCAGCGAGGACGAGCAGGGCAACCGCATCGGCAGCGGCGCGGCCGGCGCCACAGGCAATGCGCCCGCGTGGTTCCCTGGCTCGGCATGGCAGGGAGACCATGCTGGCCATGCCCACAATGCCACGCTCAGCGGTTTCAAGAGCCAGAGCCTGGACAGCTCGTCGGCCGGCACAGGAGACTTCAACCAACTGGTGCTGGACGACACGCCTGGTCAGGGCCGCGTGCTGGCGCACACCACGCAATACCAGACCTGGATGCAGATCGGCCACCTGCTGCAGCAGCACGACAACCAGCGCCTGGCCCACCGCGGCCATGGCATGGAACTGCACACCCAGGCGCAAGGCGCCTTGCGCGCGGGCAGCGGCCTGCACATCAGCACGCATGGCAGCGGCAGGGGCACGCACACGGCGCAAGGCCAGGCCATGCAGACCCGGGAGGCACAGAGCCAGCTGCAGGCACACGGTGAACTCGTCAAGGTGCTGAGTGGCAACGCACAGACACATCTGGCACAACTGCCACAGGAGCCCGCCCCGGAGCAACTGCCGGTGCAGCGCGCGATGCAGGCCACCTTGGCCAGCCTGCGTGGTACACGGTCATCAACTGGCCAAAGTGATGGCGACAGCGAGATGGACCGTGCGGGCGTGCTGCCGATTGATGGCGGGCACGGCAGCATCCCCGTCACCGAGCGACCGGATCTGGTGTTGAGCGCTGCGGCAGACATCGCCAGCATGACGCCGGCTGACACGGTACTGAGCGCCGGCGGCAACCTGGGCCTGAGCACCGGTCAGGATGCCAACCTGCTGAGCCAGCGCCACATGGCCTGGGCCGTGAAGGACGGCATCAGCCTTTTCACGCGGGGAGAGGCCAAAGATGGGCAGCGCGCGGTGCAGGACGTCGGCATGAAGCTGCATGCGGCCAGTGGCAATGTGAATGTGCAAGCGCAGGGGGATGCCTTCAAGCTGACCGCGCAAAAGGGCATCGACCTGCAAAGCACGGCGGCGCACATCGTGGTCAGTGCGCCGGAGAAGATCTTGCTGAATGGCGGGGGCAGCTACATCAAGATCGAGGGCGGGAACATCGAGTTGGGGACGAGCGGGCCGGCGCAGTTCAAGGCGGGGATGAAGGTGTTGACGGGTGGGGGCAGTGCGTCCGCTGAGCCTCCCAAGCTGGGGCAGCCCTCCGCATTGAATCTGGGGCATCACATCCAGTATCGGGCTGTGGGACTGGATGGCAAGCCCCTGGCACATCGCCCCTATGTGGCGATCATGGGGGACGGCAGCGTTCGCTCGGGCAAGACCGACGCAGATGGACGCACGATGTGCATCGAGACGGATCGGCGCGAGGCAGTGCAGATCTACATCGAGGATGCGGACCACCAGGGCTTCCAGCTCAACTCAGACAACCAGTGAATCATTCTCGGGAGGGCTGATCGATGGCGATCGGCAAGTTCAGGCTTTACTACATGCACATGGATGCCCGTCATGCATGTGAAGGCGTCCAGTACAGGCTGGTGAATCAGCAAACTGGCAGCTATTTTTCCTACGGGAAGACCTCTGCTGCAGGGGAAACCAAAGAGGTTGAAACAGTAAGGGGTGCGGCGCGCTGCCGGTTGGAGGTACTCAATCACCACACGGGTGAATACGAGGCGCCGGATCTGCATGGGGTATGGGGAACCTCTGTGTTCCCCGAGTTGAGCTTGAGTGAGGCAGCAGGTCAGCGCCGGGTGATCGAATCGGTGCGGGTCAAACCCTATTTCCGTGTGCGCTTTCACACTCGGACGGGTAACAAGCCGCTGGCAGGTGCGCGCTTCACGGCCTACCAGATCGATGCACAGGGCCGTGAAGCGATCGCGCGGGACCTGGATCGAGGTAACCCGATCACGGGCGTGACCAACGCGCAGGGAGAGACGGGTGTCATCTTCTGCGCTGCGCCACTGGTGTTCAAGTTCGAAATTCCTGGCAGTTCGGTCAAGGTGTCCAGTCCGCGTTGGCTGCCCTTTCTCAAAGGGCTGCGCACTACGCGTTATGACCTGACACTCAAGACGATATCGGCAGCATCCGTCTCGCGGCAAGCCGATCCGGTGGTCACGCTGCATGGCAAGAACAGCCTGCCGATTCTCATTTCTCCTGCCGACAGCGAACTGATTGCTGTGCCGCAAAGTGCTTTTGATGAGTTCGAGTGCATCAGTGGTTTGCTGGAGCAGGTTGTGGCCAACGGGCATCGGGCCAAGCTCGACTTGAGTCGGTCGCTGGAGTCCGGCCGTGCGGAGGACATTGAGGCCGCTGAGAAGGCCTTGGGCGTGGCCGAGGACCGGATCAAGTCAGTTCTGAACGAGAACTTCAGCAAGGCGGCAGACCTCAAAGAGGTCATCACCTTCGAGAGCATCCCTACGGGCAAGAACTCGGCAACAGGCGCCAAGCAGATGGGACTCCGGCGCCGATACCTTTCCAATGACCGCTACCTTCAGCTCAAGGCGGCACGCCTCAACAAGGCTGAACACAAGCTGACCATCAAGTTCAGTGAGGGACCGGCATCGGCCGGTGTCAGCGTGACGCCGAAAAGCCTGGGCGTTCAGGCTCTGAGGGACTCCTTCAAGAAAATCCAATCCGAGTTGAGCGTCGAAATTGGAAAGACGGATCCGAAGGTGATCTCCATGCTGGACGAGGCCTCGACCCAATTCAGCGACGCCATCGTCAAGAGTGAGCGTTACGAGGTGGGCGTCGACGCGCAATGGCTGCGGCTGGTGACCGGTGGCGGGGCCAGCAGCACTTTTGACTGGAAGGCCAAGAAAGCCCAGATTCAAGGCAATTTGCAGGCCAAGCTCGTATTGTGTGAGGGCAAAACGGTGGCCCGTTATGCCTTTCCGTCGCTCAAGGGCTGGATGATGAAGTTCGGCGGCGAGGACCTCGGTGCCATACGGGCGGTTGTCAGTTGTGAGTTGTATGGTTTTGCCGGGGCGAAGTTCGTAGCGGCAGGGGCGGTGGGGGTGTCCTGGCAGGGCGCCAAGCAAGTGGTGAGCGGTATCAAAAAGGATCGGAATGCGCCGCCCTTGTCCCGGCAGATGGATCCCAGGCGCGGCTTGCCGGTTTTTGACCCGGTCAGCCCCTACGAAGCGGTACCTGAGGACCTGAATGGTGTGAAGGCTGATATCGATGCATTTGCAGGAGCGGAAGCCAGCATCACGCCAGGTGGGCAGTTGCAGTGGCTACCGCCGGACGAGAACGAGTTTGTGAGCTTTGCTGAAGTTTCAGCCACTTTGGGGGGCACCTTGGGCGCGGGCTTCAACGGCAAGGTGTATGTGTACTTGGCCAAAGGCAAGTTCCGCGTGAGGATGGCAGCGGGCCTGTGCTTTGGCGTTGGTGCCAAAGGGGCGCTGGAGTTCACCGTCAACGCAGAGAAGCTCTTCCAGTTCGCGAAGTGGGTGCACTACCAGTTGCTCAATGCGGGGGTGAAGAAGCTGGTGTACATCGCGAAGGATGCTTTCATGGCGTTGTCGCAGTTGCTGCTCTTATTGATCCAGGAGGGGATCTCTTTGCTGGACGGCGTGACTGCAGAACAGGCTCGACAGACGGAAGCGTACCTCCACATAGAGGATCTATGCCAAGACATTGATGGCAGCTTCCTCGACTGGCTCAAGCGGATTGATCTCGCGAAGACTCGCAATGAACTGGTCAGGAATATCAATCGCAAGCCTGCACTGTTGGTCCACGCGACCCCAGAAACCCGCGGCATGCTTCTTTATCAGATCACTCGACATGGCACGGTCAGTCACCTGCGGGATGCTCCGAGCATTGGTGGGGCGGGGCTTTTCCCAGATGAGGTGCACTTCATGCCATCCCACAAAGAAGCGATCAATCACATCATGGCCACGGTGCAGACAGCAAGGGAGTGGACGAATGTGATGGAGCACATGACTGAGGATGGTGAGAAGTCTCCATATCCAGTTGGCAGGAACGAAGGTGATGTGATTCGCTTTCTCAACAACGGCATCTCGTTGGTGGAGGACCTTCCTGTGCTGATGCGCGAAATGAATCAAAGAAAGGATGTTAAGAAGACAGATAACACCTATCTGGATGCCTATTTAGAAATGCGCAACAAGGCGCGAAACGACTTCCCAAAGGGCTATACCGTTGTCAGGCTTGATGCTCCGCATCTTGATCTGGTCCTGCCCGGGGATGGGCGGGAGCATCCTCAATTTGCGTACCTGCAAACCGCCGAAGTTGGTGAGGCTTACGCAGGTGATGTTGGTGGTAGTCTGGTTTGATCAGCTAGCCATTACGTGTCTACCGGCGTTTTCTGGTTCACCACGCATCGACTGGTGTAACCCTTCGAGGGGTTTGAGAGCCGAGCCCGGGCGCGCGTATGAGCGGGGTCTGGCGTCATGCTTCTGCGAGTGATGCTCAGACCGTCGCCCAAGATCAAGTTCTCTCCGCCGGCACCTCTCGAACTGCGTAAGACCTTTTCGGTGCCAGTGGCTGGGCCGCTCGGATTCCTTTCAGGTGAACGGCTGTAGTAGTCTTCTGCATACCAATCGAGCATCCATTCTTGACCTTCGCTGAACATGTCGTAAAGGCCGAGGGGGTTCGGAGGGAAGTGTCCTAATGGCAGCGATGGTTCAAGGCGAGTCAAGCCGTGCTTCTTTGCATAAGCCGATCGCTCATCGAACGAGAATGCATTGCGTCCCAATTCCATCTCACCGTTGTCTGTCGCGACAATCCAGAACTGCCCGCGATCGCGGGCGGCGTATTCCCACTGGGCTTCCGTTGGGAGGTCCATCGGAAGGCTCAATTGAACGCCTAGCCATTGGCAAAAGTCCCGGGCTTGTTGCCATGTCAAGCTGGCGGCGATTCTCGGGTGCCGATGATCACGTGTCACTTCGTCCATTCCGACTTTCGGGATCCCCGTTGCAGCCGCATACACATCATGATCCTCATAGGTGATCTTGTAGGCGCTCATTGAAAAGCTGTCTAGCGTCACTTTGTGCAGAGGCTTGTTATCGGTGTCGCCGCTATAGGGCAGCTTCTCTTTGGAATGCAGGTGCCCGAAGTCTCCCATGAGGTAGCTGCCTCCTTCGACGAACTTCAGGTTCCTGCGCATCCTGTCAAGGAAATCCTGTGGGGCTTTTCTTCCTGGGGCCTGATCTGACTGTGGCTTGTCGCTGGATTGGCAAGCGGTGGACGTCAACGCGAGAAGTGTGATGGTGAGCGCGATCGTCAATGGCTTGTGCATGACGAGGATCCTCCTGAGTGTTGATCCAATTATCTTTGTTTGTGGCCACATCTTTTCTCATGCATGAGCTGATGTCGTAACGATCTGCTCTGGCGGAATTTGGAAATGGGGTGATGACCTGCCCCCTCTGCCGGCCTCGGCATGCGTGAACGACGACGTAGCAAGCTGTTACCCAGTCCGCCCCAAAGGGCGATCCCCCTTCAACGCGGCACCTCCTAAAGTCGAGCGGCCGAACTGGCCCGGCAACCGCTCATTCAGCGCGTGCCGCGATTTCCGTTTTCATCATCACCACAACAAACCAAATCAAGGAGGAACCCACCCATGCATCACTTCGCTTTGCTCACCTGGTCCGAGCGCTTCCACCAAGCCATCCGCCCCACGCTCGTCCTGGCCACAGCCGTCATCCTGTCCGCATGCGGCAAGCCTTTGCCGGCCGAGAAGCTCGCCTATGCCGGCGAGTGGACGGCGCCCGAGATGAAGCTGCTCATCACCAAGGACGGCAGCGTCAAGTACGAGCGGCTAGAAGGCGGCGCCACCAAGTCCCTCTCCGGCCCGCTGCAAGGCTTCGACGGCGCCAATTTCTCGGTCGGCATCGGCCCGATGTCGACCACCTTCGTCGTGTCCGCCGCCCCGCAGACCCAGGGTGACAAGGTCACCATGACGGTCGACGGCGTCGAGCTGACGAAGCAGCACTGAAGCAGCACTGAAGCAGCGCTCAAGCAGCAAAAAAAGTCGCGGCCGGCCCGCCATCCGCGACCTCCTTCACGCCCAGATCACCCCTATCCGGAGCAAGCCTCTTGGAAGTGGATGGATTCGATGATATGAATACCTGAACGCCCCCTTGTTTCGGGGCTCGGTCATTGGGCAGTTTGCTGCAATGATGTCTCTGACAGTGTCGTTTTCTGGAGGGCTGGCATGAGCAGCTGTACCGACCTTGTTCCCGTTCAGGGTGACAACTACAAGGGGCGGATCCCGATCGCCCACATGCGACACGTCTACAACCTCGGCGAGGTGGAAAAGAAGCTGGGCAAGCTGCCGCCGCGTGAGCACGAATCCTTGCGCGCCACCTACGAGCGCATGCTCGAAAAAGGCCCCGAGCGCTTCCAGGTCAAGCCTTCCGGCCTGCCGGCCATGGAGCACCTATACGATGAGTTGCCCAACTTCCACACGGTGCTCGACGACCTGCGCCGCCAGCTGGCCCTGTGCACAGACAGCCGCGATGCGCTGGAGATCACCCCGATGCTGCTGCTGGGCCCGCCCGGTGTCGGCAAGACCCACTTTGCGCGCGAGGTGTCCAAGTTGCTGGGCACCGGCCTGGGCTTTGTGTCCATGAGCTCGATGACAGCGGGCTGGGTGCTGTCCGGCGCGTCTAGCCAGTGGAAGGGCGCGCGGCCAGGCAAGGTCTTCGAGACCCTGGTGGATGGCCAGTATGCGAACCCTGTGATGGTGGTCGACGAGATCGACAAGAGCGGCGGCGAGCATGCCTACGATCCGCTGGGCTCGCTCTACAGCCTGCTGGAGCACGACACCGCCGGGACCTTCACCGATGAATTCGCCGAGGTGCCCATCGATGCCAGCCAGGTGATCTGGGTGGCCACGGCCAACGATGTGCGCGGCATCCCCGATCCCATCCTCAACCGGATGAACGTGTTCGACATCGAGATGCCGGACGAGGCGGCTGCCCGCAAGATCGCCGCCAAGCTGTACCGCAGCATCCGCGCCGACCACGATTGGGGCCAGCGTTTCGAGCCGGAGTTGAGTGCCCAGGTGCTGGCCGAGCTGGCCGGTCTGGCGCCCCGTGAGATGCGGCGTGCGCTGATGACCGCGTTTGGCAATGCCAAGCTGGACGGGCGGGGCGCGCTGGAGGTGCGCGACCTGCCGGAGCAGGGCGCCCGCAGGCAGCCGATCGGTTTCGTGCAATAGCCCGGCAATAGGCCTCGGGCAAGCGGCCCGCCCGCACTACACTGGCCCCTTGCGCAACCACCTTGCCAAGGGGCTTTTCTCATCATGCCGGCCAGTCTGTCGGGGCGTCTCGTTGTCGCGATCTCGTCGCGCGCCCTGTTCGATTTCGAGGAAGAAAACCGCCTGTTCGAAGGCGCCGATGACCGGGCCTACATGGCGCTGCAGCTCGCGCGTGTCGATGCGCCCGCCAAGCCGGGCGTGGCGTTCTCGCTGGTGCGCAAGCTGCTGGCTTTCAACACGCCCGAGCACGCGCGGGTCGAGGTGGTGATCCTGTCGCGCAACGACCCTGTCTCGGGCATGCGGGTGTTCCGCTCGGCCAAGCACTATGGTTTGCCGATCGAGCGGGGTGTGTTCACGCGCGGACAGAGCCCCTGGCGTTACCTGCGGCCGCTGCGCGCGCACCTGTTCCTGTCGGCCAATGAGAGTGACGTGCGCTCGGCCCTGCATGCCGGCGTGCCGGCCGCGCGTGTGCTGCCGCATGCGGCGCGGGCGGGCGATGCGCATCCCAACGAAGTGCGCATCGCCTTCGACGGCGACGCGGTGCTGTTCTCGGACGAGGCCGAGCAGGTGTTCCAGGCCGGTGGGCTCGATGCCTTCCAGCGCCATGAAATCGAGCGAGCCGCGCAGCCCTTGCCGGATGGGCCCTTCAAGCCCTTGCTGCTGGCCTTGCATGAACTGCAGCACAGTGATCCGTCCCAGACGCAAGGCGGCATGCGCATCCGCACTGCGCTGGTCACGGCCCGCAGCGCCCCCGCGCATGAGCGCGCCATCCGCACGCTGATGAAGTGGAACATCGAGGTCGACGAGGCCATGTTCCTCGGCGGCTTGCCCAAAGGCGAGTTCCTGCGGGAGTTCGAACCCGATTTCTTCTTCGACGACCAGACAGGCCATGTCGAGAACGCCGCGCCCCATGTGCCATCCGGGCATGTGGCCGCAGGCATCATCAACTTCGGAGAGCAAGCATGAGCAACCCCGACGATTCAGGCGATCTGTCCGGCTTTTTCGCGCTGCCGCCCTTCAAGGCCGAGGAGGCCCTCGTGAAGCTGAGGCGCGATCTGCGCGAACTCAAGCCGCTGGCGGAAAAGGGCACGCCCGCGGCGCCGCGCTTCGAGTGGAAGGCCATGTCGGTGATCGAGCTGAGCCTGGATGCCAGCGGTGGCGAGGGCAAGCCGGCCATCGCCGTGGCGACCGCCAAGCGCCCCAGCCAGCGGCCCGATTGGGTCCGTCAGAAGCTCAGCTCCAGCGCCGAAGTCCGCAAGTGGCTCGATGGCGTCAAGCTCAGTCTCAAGCGCTGGGACGATGAAGACTGAAGGCTTGCGGGCTCAGGTGCGGCGCATCTTGGCCTTGAACAGCTCTGCGATGCTGACTTCGCGCGCGCCGGGGATGAGTTCGAAGGACTCGCCGGCGGCGATGGTGCCCGGCTCGATCACCGTCAGGTAGAAGCCGCAATAGCCGGACTGGGCCATCATCTTGATGGCCTGCTTGAAGCCCATCACGGCCTCGAACTTGTAGCAGGGCCGGCGCGGCTCGCTGATCGCCAGCCTGCAGTGGGCGAACTTCAGGACGTCGCCCACATGGGCCTCGGATTCGAGCAGGCCCGTGATGGTGAGGTTCTCGCCCATCATCCCGTGCGGCAGGGGCGCGTCCCACTCCTGGGCCTTGGCCTGGGCGCGCACGGTCTGCCAGAACGCGTAATGTTCGTGCGGGTAGGCGTAGACGGCCTTGCTCAGGCCGCCGTGCACCGTGAGGTCGGCCTGGTCATCGCCCGCCAGACCCATCCGCTTGACCTCGATGGGCGTGGGCGCATCCCGGGTGCTGACGGGGCGCTTACGGATGCCCGTGAGGATCTCCCGGCCTTCGATGAGCATGGTGCTCGGCTGGGCGACGTTGACGGACAGAAGCTGGCGGGGAAGAAGGCTCATCGCAGGACCGATCGGGAAGGCTGGCGGAGATGGGCGACAGTATCGCTCCGCCAAGCCCTTCTCGTTCAGCGCCAGGCCGATACCGCGGTGGCCATGGCCTTGAAGCTGGCCACGCAGGGCTGGCCCGGTGCCCAGCCCATGGTCTGGATGGCCTTGCGGGTCAGCATGGCCCACAGCAGGGCGCCGGATCGGAGTTGCTGGCCTTCGGCGTCGATGGCGCGGTCGAGCTCGATGCCCACGGCCCCGTAGGTGCCGTGTTCGCCGGCCAGCATGATCTGCGTGATGCGTCCGCGCAGGTGGTTGCTGCAGCTGGTGTCGGTGGGCACCTCCCGGTGCAGGGTGATGTCGCGCGCGCGGACCTTGAGCCGCACCTTCGCGCCCATGCCGTGCAGGGTGGCCGGCACGGTCACCCGTTGGCCGGAGACGTCCACTTCGCTGAGCAGCCATTCGATGTCATGGCGCTTGACCTCGCCTTCGAGCACGCTGCCCGCATGCACGCCTTCGAGGAAGGTCGACAGGGACACGTCCGAGAGGATCTGTGCCGTGGGGCCGGCGCTGGCCATGCGGCCTTCGTGAAGGATGACGACTTCGTCGGCCAGGCGGATGACCTCGTTCATGCGCGGACTGACGAGGACGATGGGCAGCATG
Organism: uncultured Aquabacterium sp.; assembly: GCA_964413815.1. GTDB lineage: Bacteria > Pseudomonadota > Gammaproteobacteria > Burkholderiales > Burkholderiaceae_C > Aquabacterium. The sequence continues at coordinate 10,194 of CAYPUS010000048.1, forward strand.
AAGCGCGTGGGGATCTCCGCGAGCAGCTCCAGCATGCCTTCCTGCTCGTGCTCGGGCACGGCGCCCAGCGGGTCGTCCAGCAGCAATGCGTTGGGATAGGCCAGCAAGGCGCGGCCCAGCGCCACCCGCAGGCGCTGGCTGCTGGTCAGCGCCTCGGGCCGGCGGCGCATCAGGGTGTTGAGGTCAAGCCATTGCACGACGTCCTCGTGCATCGGGTTGGCCTGTTTGCGGCGCAGGCCGAGGCTGCCGTAGGCCAGGTTGCCGCGCACATCCATGTGGGGAAACAGGTGCGCGTTCCCGTCAAGCCAGCCCAGGCGCCGCTCATGCGGGGGCTTGTTGATGTTGGCGGCAGAGTCGTAGATGGCCTCGTTGCCCAGCGCGATGCGTCCGCCCCGGGCAGGGGTCAGGCCCGCGGCCGCCTTCAGGATCGCGGTCTTGCCAGCGCCACTGCGGCCGACCAGAGCGCAGACGCGGCCCGGCAGCACGCGGAACTGCGCCCGGATGTCCAGGCCAGGATGCTGAAGCCGCAATTCGACGCTGAGGGCGCGCGGCAGGCTTTTTTTGGTCTTGTCGTTCATGCTTGGACCGGCAGGCCGACCGGGCGCAGGCGGGATTGCCAGCGCCGGCGCCAATGGCGGCGTCCGAACTCGCTGGCCACCACGGCGGCCAGGGCCACGCCCAGTGACACCAGCGCCAGCCGGCCGGCGGTGTCGATGCCGTCTTCTTCATTGAGCAGGGCCTGCACCATGGCCACCGGTGCGGTGGTGTCGCCCAACTGATGGGGGCGCAGGGCGGCGGCCAGCACCAGGGTGGCCCCCGACTCACCCCAGGCCGCGGCCAGGCCCAGCGCCATGGCCGATGCGACCACGGGCCAGACCATGGGCAAGGTGATCGTCCACCAGCCTTGCCAGCGTGTGGCGCCCAGCGTGCGCGCCACGGGCAGCAGCAGCGGGTCGGTGGCCTCGAGGGCTGGGCGCAGCAGCCGCACCATCAAGGGCACCGTCATCACCAGGGCGGCCAGCACCGCGCCAGTGGGATAGAAGCTCAGGCGCAGGCCGAGGTCGTGCGTGAGCCAGGCGCCGAAGGCGCTTTCGCCGCCCAGCGTCACCAGCAGGGCAAAACCAATGACCACGGGCGGCAGGGCCATCGGCAGCAGGATCAAGGCGTCCAGCATGAGCTTGCCGCGCCAATGGGTGCGCGCCATCACGGTGGCCAGCGCCAGGGCCAGAGGGGTGGCGATCAGCATGGTGATCAAGGCCACCTGCAGGCTCATGAGCAGAGCCTGGACTTCGAAAGAGCTCATGAATCAGTCCGGTTGGTGCGTTGCCAGGCCGGGTGCGCCTGGGTGACGGCACGTTGGGCCAGGGGCCGTTGCAGCCAGTTGACGAAGAACTTGGCGCCCTCGTGGCGGGTGCGCAGGGCGCAGGCCACCTCGGCGTGCAGCACCAGCCTGGGATCAGGGGTCGACCAGATGCGCAGGCGCTCGCGCGGGGGCTGGTGCAGCCACTGGGCCCGGGTCAGCAGCCGGTAGGCCGGTTCCTTGGCAAGATCGGGTCGAATGGGGGCGGGGCGCAGCGGCGCGCCACTGCCGCCTTCGAGCTGGGCGGCCAGGCCGGCCAGCGCGGAGCCCGCAGCGGGGGGGGCCCACTGCGCCGCCCCGGCGGAGGTGGCCGCGCGCAACTGGGCCAGCGCCCGGCCGATGTCTTTTTCACCACGGATGCCGGCCAGGTCGCGCGTGGGACCCAGCAGCAGCACCTCGGTTTTCGCAATGCGGTGGCGGGAGTGAATGAGCCCTTGGTGTTCGAGTTCGTCGGCCTTGGGGTGGGACAGGAAGAGCCCGGCCGGGATCAGCCCGTCTTCCAGTTGCTTGAGCACCTGGCCGGAATCCATCTCGGACCAGCGGGCCGCCCAGCCCAGGTCCTGCCGCATGGCGGCCTGCCAGCGCGCGGTCAGGCCGGAGGCGACCAGCAGCGGATCGACGCCGATCAGGGGGCTTTCAGCGCGGGGTGCCGGCTTGCGTGCGGCCCAGGCCGCCTGAGGCATGCCGGAGGCCGACAGCCCGGTCAGGCACAACAACTGCAAAAGGTGACGGCGGACCGTGGCGGGCATGACAAGGTGTGACGAAGGGTTAAAAACAACCCGACATGGAGTGTGCCTTCTGTGCAGACCGCGCCGGAGGGGCGCATGTTGCAAGGTGTATCAACACTTGAAATGCGAGTATCTCCGTGACGGAATCCACAGGGCGATCCGGGCATGTCCGGGGGGCCCCTCGCCCGGGGGGGGAACCTAAATGGGCCCGGGTGGACTAAAATAGCCGGTTCCACTGCCCCGTCCCTGGCCTATTTCTTTGGTATTGCAAGCCGGGTTCAAAGAAAGCGGATAGGGGGGCGGCAGGGTGTCGACAGCGCCGTCAAGTACTTGATTTTGATCGAGTTTTTTGTATGGCCGGTGCTGCCGAGACCCTGTTTTTTACTTTTGGAGCTTTGTCATGACCGTGAACGCAGCACAGGTGAACGCACCTGCCTACGTGAAGAACGCCAAGCTGATCGCCTGGGTGGCCGAGATCGCCGCCCTGACGCAGCCCAAGGACATTTACTGGTGCGACGGCACCCAGGAAGAGTACGACCGCCTGTGCGCCCAGCTGGTGGCTGCCGGCTCGTTCAAGAAGCTCAACCCCGAGCTGCGCCCCAACAGCTACCTGGCTGTGACCGATCCTTCGGACGTGGCCCGTGTGGAAGACCGCACCTTCATCTGCTCCGACCGCAAGGAAGACGCCGGCCCCACCAACAACTGGTGCGACCCCGCTGAAATGCGCGCCAAGCTGCAAACCGGCGAAGGCGCCCTGTTCAAGGGCAGCATGAAGGGCCGCACGATGTATGTCGTGCCGTTCTCGATG
>CAYPUS010000049.1:0-1116 GCA_964413815.1 uncultured Aquabacterium sp.
GCCCCCCTCCCAGGGGGGCACCACCGACGGACCGGCAAAGCCGGATCCGTGGTGGTCGCTGGATCAGATCGAGTGGCGCGTGGTTTTTCGCTTCTGGATCATGTTAGAATCCGGGGTTTTTCCGGCTGTCGGAAAGTGCCAGGCATGGGGCCTGGTGGCTCCCGATGATGCAACACTGCAAACAGCAAGAGGTTTTCCATGCCTAAGCAAGGTATCCACCCTAACTACCGCGATGTGGTCTTCCTGGACCAATCCAACGGCTTCAAGTTCGTGACCCGTTCCTGCGCTCCCACCAAGGAGACCCTGAAGCTGGAAGACGGCCGCGAGCTGCCCCTGTTCAAGCTGGAAACGTCTTCCGAATCGCACGCTTTCTACACGGGCACGCAAAAGAGCGTGGACTCCCTGGGCGGTCGTGTGGAAAAATTCCGCAACAAGTTCGCTCAATTCCGCAAGTGATCGAGCTGCCGCCCGTGCCGCAAGGCACCTGGCGGTCGATGCGCGTCAAGGGCAGCTCAGGCTGCCCTTTTGTTTTGTTGACCTTGTGCTTCGCACAAGACGCCGCCCGTGCTTGATCGCGTGCAGGCCGCCCAGCCTTCGACGATCACGCCATCCAAAGGCCACCACTGAATGAGTCCCCGCCCGCAGGCCCCCTTGATCTCCCCTGCCCTGGTCACCCAGAAGGCGGTCCAGCGCCTGCCGCGCTGGGCCCTGCTGCTTTTCTGCGCGGCCTATGTGATCCCTGGCCTGTTCGGGCGTGACCCGTGGAAAAACGAAGACATCGCCGCCTTCGGGCAGATGTGGAGCCTGGCCTTGGGTGATGCGGGCTGGCTGCATCCTCATGTGGGCGGTGTCGCCCCCCAATACGGCGGCATCCTGCCTTACTGGCTCGGAGGCGCCTTCATCTCGCTGCTCAGCCCCTGGGTCGACCCGGCGCTGGCCGCGCGCATCCCTTTCGCGCTGCTGCTTGGCGGCGTGCTGGCCCTGACCTGGTATGCCTGCTACCACCTGGCCATGACCGATGCCGCGCAGCCGCTGCCCCTGGCTTTCGGCGGTGAGGCCCGGCCGCGCGACTACGCCCGGGCCGTGGCCGATGGCGCGCTGCTGGCCCTGATCGCC
>CAYPUS010000049.1:1126-12959 GCA_964413815.1 uncultured Aquabacterium sp.
CTGCAGCAAGGCCACGAAACCACGCCGGAACTGCTGCAACTGACCGGCAGCGCCATGTTCCTTTTTGGCATGGCCGCCGCGCAACTGTCTCCCTGGCAGGCGCGCGCCGCGCTCATGGTGGGCCTGCCCACGATGGCCGCCAGCGGCAGCCCCGCCGTCGCCAGCCTGCTGGGGCTGGCCGGGGCCGTGATCTGCCTGCTGTCCCGTCAGGCCGTCATGAAGGGGCATCTGCGCTGGGTCATCGGCGCCACCGTGCTGGCCGTGGGCCTGGCCACGCTGCTGAGCGTCACCGGCTTGTCGGGCTGGGAGTGGCGCCTGCATGCGACGTTTGAATTCAAACCCCTGCTCAAGCTGCTGACGTGGTTTACCTGGCCCACCCTGCCCCTGGCCATGCTGACCATCTGGCACTGGCGGCGGCAGGTGTGGCGCCGCCACATTGCCGTACCGCTGCTGGCCGCGCTGGTCGCGCTGATGACCTCGGTCGCCATGGGTGCCAACGAACGTGCCCTGCTGACGGTCCTGCCGCCGCTGGCCGTGCTGGCGGCCTTCGCCCTGCCCATCCTGCAACGCAGCCTGGGTTCGGCCATCGACTGGTTCTCGGTGTGTTTCTTCACCGTCTGCGCTGGCGCCATCTGGGTGATCTACGCCGCCATGCACACGGGCGCTCCCGCCAAGATCGCCGCCAACGTCAACAAGCTCGTACCGGGCATCGAGCCGCATTTTTCCCTGATCGCCTTGCTGCCGGCCATCGTCGCAACGGTGCTCTGGCTCGGCCTGGTGCGCTGGCGCACCGCGCGGCAGGCGCATGCCCTTTGGAAAAGCCTGGTGCTGCCCGCTGGCGGCGTGGCCCTGTGCTGGCTGCTGTTCACGACGCTGTGGCTGCCGCTGTTGGATCAAGCCCGCAGCTACCGCTACCTCATGACCCGCATGGCCGTGCACGTGCCTCCCGAGGCCACGGTGTGTTCACCCGAAAGCCCGGTGGGGTTGCTGACCGCCATGGAGTATTTCGGTGGCTACCGCGTCGATGGCCGTCCTCACACCACCGAGGAACGCTCGCGCCTTTGCGAGCACCTGGTGCTGCGCATCGGCGCGCGGGACGTGGTCCCTCCTGTGCCGGGCTGGACGCCGCTGGCGCGCTACAACCAGCGCACCCGCAATTCCGAACAGATCGTCATCTACGCGAAGCAAGCCGCCTCCTGACGTCAGACGACCCTGACAGCCAAATGGGCGGCGCCTGACTCCCTCCAGCGGACCCCGAGCGCACCATCTGCATACGCACTTGCTCGTCCTTGCGGGATGAGCCAAGCCTTCTTCATCTGCAACGAACAGGAGCCTCACATGCGTCCCTCAACCCTGCACATCCTCTTGCCGCTCACCGTGGTTGGCGCCATGGCCTTGAGCGCCTGCGATTCCCGCGACGACCAGACCGTCGGCCAGCAAATGGACGAATCGGCACAAACGGCCGAGGGTTCGATCGACAACGCCCAGTCCAACACCAATTCCGCCATGAGCGACGCTGAGCGGATGATCAACGAATCGGCCACCTCGGCCGGCAACCGTGCCGAATCGGCAGGTGACCGGATGGAAGGCCAGGCCACCGATGCCGCCATCACCGCCCGCGTCAATGCCGCGCTGATCGCCGATGAACAACTGAAGGCCGGCCGCATCGACGTCGACACCAGCGCCGGCGAAGTCACGCTGCGTGGGGACGCCCCCACCGAGCAGGCCCGCACCCATGCCACCGATCTGGTCAAGTCGGTCGATGGTGTCAAGGCCGTCGACAACGAACTGGTCGTCAAGCCCAACCCCTGAACCATGTGGCCGCGAGGCCATTAAAAAAGGGTGCCAACCTGGCACCCTTTTTTTTGCGCTGCCGGCGCCAAAAGCTTCGGCCCGGCAGCAAGCTTGTTCATCCTCCTCGCTTGAGCAGGCCCATCACCAGCGAGATGACAAAGCCGATGATGAAGATGATGAAGAGGATCTTCGCGATGCCCGCGGCACCGGAGGCGATCCCCCCGAAACCGAAGACCGCGGCGATCAGCGCGATGATGAGAAAGACTGCGGCGTAGTGCAACATGGCGTGCTCCTGTTGGTTCAACAATGGGTGAGGAGGCGAGGCGTGCACAAGGTGACTGAAGCAGCCGGCTTCAGGACCCCTTGACCACGATGTTGTTCTTGACCTCCTTGACACCCTTGACCGAGGCAGCGATCTCGGCTGCGCGCTTGGATTCGGCCTGGGTGTTGGCAAAGCCGCTCAATTGAACGGTGCCCTTGTAGGTCTCGACGCTGATCTGCAGTGCGCTGACCGTCTTGTCCTCGACGAACAGGCTCTTGACCTTGGTGGTGATGACACTGTCGTCCACGACCTCACCAAAGCTGGACTTCGTGCCCTCGCTGGCACATCCGGTGGTCAATGCGGTGGCGCCGACGGCCAGCAGGAATACGGGGGCGAAGATGGCTGCGTTTCTTTGCATGGTTGACTCCATGAGAGTGGTTTACAGCAACGACTCTAGGCATGGACGTGCCTCAAGGCTGTCAGTTGCCTCACCGGCGCGGCGCAGGCTGATGCCGATTTCGCTGTCAGAAAACACTGACGCGGCGGATCCGGATCCGTGGCCGCGCCATAACCTTGACGCAGCACTGGTTATGCATCGCGAGACGCGGGGATCAGTAGGATGCAGCATTCCCTATCTCATGGACCGCGCCATCTTGAGGTCATCTCACGCACCCCTTCCTCACCCTGTCGCATCATCACGCGTGGCGCTCGACTTCGCGCTCGACCCTGCAACGGTCATGTCGCCAGGGCACGATGACGAAGGCGCCGCCTTGCGTCAACGCCAGTTGCTGCAACTGGCGCTGGAAGAAGGCGACCTCGGCTCCTGGACGCACAACGTCCAGACCGGCGAACTGGTGTGCTCACCCAAGTTCCGCGAACATTTCGGGCTGCCGCCCCAAGGCCCCGTGTCCATCGAGATGATCGTCTCGCAAGTGGTGCCCGACCTGCGCGAAACCTTCACGGAATCGTGGCAAGCGGCCCTGCAGCACCCGGGCGGCCATCGCCTCGAAGTCCAGACCCTGGACCGTTTCGGACGCAGCCGCGTGCTGATGGCGCACTTCCATGTGGATGGGCAGTCCGAGTCATCGCGGATGGTCTCGGGGGTGACGGTTGATGTCACGGGCCGCCGCCTGCGGGACACGGCGCTGGCCGAAACGCAAGGCATGCTGGGCCGGATGGTGCGCGAGCGCACGCGTTTCCTCTCGGAGTTGAACAACCACACCATCGAGACCATCGAGAACGAGCGCAAAGCCCTGGCCCGGGAGCTCCACGACGAGATGGGCTCCATCCTCACCTTGATGTCCTTCCAGATCGAACGACTCAAGGAGCACCTCAGTCAAGATGAAACGGGGCTGACCAGCGCCACGCAACTGGGTGAGCTGGTCGACGCCCTGCGGCAATACAAGCACCGCGTGATCGCCGGGTTGCGCCCGCCCCTGCTGCAGGAGCTGGGCCTGGACATGGCCTTGCGCACCCACATCGAATCCTTCGCCGAATCCTCCGGCACCGCAGTGGCCATCCACATCGACGAAGGGCTGCCGACCTTGAAGGAGTCCGCGGCATTGGCGGTGTTCCGCTCCCTCCAGGAGGGCCTGACGAACGTGGGCAAGTACGCCAACGCCCGCTCCGTCACGGTCGACCTGATCTGCGATCAGGGCGAGCTCGTCATGGAGTTGACCGATGACGGCGTGGGCCTGCCCCACAACGCCTTGTCCGGCAGCCGTTTTGGCCTGGTCGGCATCCGCGAGCGCATCCAGGCGCTCGCCGCACGGCGGTGTTCGAGCGCGTCAGTGACAGCGGGGGGACCCGCCTGCGCCTGACCCTGCCGCTCGAGCGCGTCAGGGATGAGCCTCCTTCCGCCTGAGTGCCCAGCCCATTTCTGGATGTACCCATGTTGCCGTGTCAGACAAAGCTGACAGGGGAATCAGCCATGGACGACAGGTTCCGCAGCGGATCCTTGCGTCTTGTTACAGCGGCATTGGGTAAGCTAAGGGCATCTAAGGAGTCCCATCTGTGCTGATCATTCGACTTGGCCTTTTCGACGACCACGACATCGTTCGGGCGGGTTTCAAACACATCTTTGCCCAACACAGCGACATCCACATCGCCGCGGAAGGCGGCACAGGCCGCGAGGCGCTGGCCGCCGTGCGAGAGCAGGAGCTGGATGTCTGCATGGTGGACATCAACATGCCGGATCTGTCCGGCATGGACGTGCTCAAGCAGGCCAAGAACATCAGGCCCGAGATGGCGGTGCTGGTGCTGAGCGCATACCCCGAGGAGCAGTACGGCCTCAATGTGCTGAAGGCCGGGGCCAGCGGCTTCGTCTCCAAGGGCCTGGATCCTGCGCAGCTGGTGCTGGCCGTGCGCACCGTGGCCGCCGGCAAACGCTATGTGAGTCCGAAGCTGGCGGACATGCTCGCTGCGGGGCTCACGTCCGATCTGGATGCGCCAGCCCACACGCGGCTGTCCGAGCGGGAGTTCCAGATCTTCTCCAAGCTGGTGGTGGGCTGCACGGTCACCGACATCGCCAATGACCTTTGCCTGAGCGCGAAGACCGTCAGCACCTATAGGGCCCGTCTTCTTGAAAAGATGGGCTTTCACAGCAACGCAGAGTTGGCGCACTACGCGGTCAAGCACAACCTCATCCAATGACCATCATGCACCCGGCTTCGCTCGCCTATCCTGATGCCAACGCCGTCCAGGCGGTCCAGGTCATCGAAGACCTGCCGCTGGTGCGCAAGCTCATCTGCGATCTGATCGAGGAGTCGGGGCGCTACAAGGTGTGCGCGCTGTCCGACACGGAGTCCGGCGCCCTGGCGGATTTCAAAGTGCACCACCCTGCCGTGGTCATCGTCGACCTCAACCTCAAGCAAGGTTCCGGCTTGGGCTTCATCAAGCAAGTCCGCAAGCTGGACCTGCCCTACCGTCCTTCGCTCATCGTGGTCACCAACCACGGCGTCGCGGCACTGAAGGTGGCTTGCCTTCAGGCCGGCGCGGACCACTTCATGGACAAGAGCAAGGATCTGCCGCGTTTGCGGGCAGTGATCGATGCCGCGGTCGAAGCGACTTCCCTGAGCAAGGCGTCCATCTCGGCGCCCGGTCTGCGCACCTGAAGGCAACTTGGCTGGCCCGAAAGGGCTCAGGCAGCCTGTGCCTGCTGCTTGGGAATGCGCACCGTCAAGGTCGTGCCTTGCCCGGGGTTCGATTGGATCTCCATCCTGCCTTGATGGCCGCGCAGGCGGTGCGCCATGCCCTGCAGGCCGGGGCTGTTGGGATGCCCGGCGCGCGCATCCACGCTCATGCCACGTCCATCGTCGCTGATGGCCAGCACCGTCTCGCTGGCGCTTTCGGTCAGGCTCAGGCGCACATGCTGCGCATCCGCATGGCGGATCGTGTTGGTCATGGCCTCCTGCGTGATGCGGTAGAGCGTGAGGGCTTCCGCAGGGCTCACAGACACCTCATCCACATGCAACTCGCAGCGCAGGCCCGCTCGGCGACAGCTTTCCTCCACATACCATGACACGGCGGCCGACAGGCCCAGTTGCTCCAGCACGGAAGGCCGCAGGTTCTCGATGACCAGACGCTTGAGGTCCACCGCCTGGTCCAGTTGGGCCGCCAGGCGGTCCAGGTGCTCGGTGCGCAGCACGTCGGTGCCGGGGTTGCGTCCTTGCAACCAGGCCACGTCCAGTTTGGCCGCGGTCAGCAGAGCGCCGAACTCGTCGTGCAGGTTTCGCGCGAGCTGCGCGCGCTCACGCTCGGATTGTTCTTGCAGGTAGGTGGACAGGTCCGCGAGCTCCCGGGTGCGCTCGGCCACGGTCTCCTCCAGCAGGCTGGCCTGACGGGCCAGCTCCGCGCGTTGCGCCTCACGTTCGCGGAAGTGCCGGATGGTGTAGGCCGCCAGGGCGGCCAGAAAGATCAGATTGAGGCACACCAGCCCGCCCACGCCAAAACGCTGGCGGATGACCAGACGCTGCAGGCTGGCATCGATGGCGCGGGTCTCCGTCACGATCATCTCGTCCAGCACGGCAATTTCCTGCACCAGTTGCTCCATCACGGCAATGCCGCGATCGGTGCGCAGCAGCTTGAGGGCCGCATCGCGCTGGCCAGACAGGGCCAAGTGCACGCTCAGGGCGAGATCATCCTGCCGGGTTTTGAGCAAAGCCCCGACCGACGATGCGGACTCTGTGAGCGCCGGGAAGTCGCCCAGCTTGTTCATGACCACCCCGAAATGGAAGGTGGCCAGGGCGCTGGCGCTCTCGAAAGGTTTGAGGTAGCGGGACTCGCTGGTGATCAGGTAGCCCCGTTGCGCCGATTCAGCCTGCCCGACGCCCAACTGCAGGTTGATCAAGCCGACACGCGCGTCCACCAGTGCGGCCGATTTGGCCTGCGTTCGCGACAGGCGGTTGAACGCCACTTCCGAGCCGATCAGCACCAGACACGACACCAGCGCCGTCACCAGCAGTGCAACCAGCACCACGGGGGGGATGATGGCCCCGCGCCGCAATGCCCCGGGCAGGGGCCGCGCCAGCTCCGGTGCCAGCTTGGAGGGCGTGTCCGTCGTCTGTGCTGAGAGGAGGTCGGGTGTGGACGAAACCATGATCGGGGCATGAGGGCGGAATCAGCGCGGCAGGCGGCTAGGCGCGCGCGGCTCACTGGGCACGACAGGAGCGTCATGCACCACGCCCATAGCCCCGCGCGCCGATGGCGGAGCGGGGTGGACGCCTGCCCGGTCGCCGGGCAGACGCGCCTCAGCGGCGGCGCGACAGCAAGGCGCCGATGGCCAGGCCGGCCACCGCTGCGATGCCGATGGACTGCCAGGGATGCTCGTGCGCGTAGGCATCCGTCTTCTTGGCGGCATTGCTGGCGCGGGCCTTCACATCGCTGCTGACGGCATAGATGCTTTCACGCGCGGAAGCCAGCAAGGGGCTGACCTTCTCCCGGATCGCAGCGCTCGCAGCCGCGCCATTGCTGCCGACATTGCTGACCAGTTGCTCCATGTCGCGTCCAACTTGCTTGAGATCCTGCTTCAGGTCTTGTGTGGTGCTCATGATGATCGACTCCTTGTTGTGTTGGCGATGGCGGGTGCGCATCGCTCCGGTCCAATTTACCCATCGGCTCGGGGGGCATCTGTCGGCCAGCGCCGAAGGCTTTGTGGGAATTCGCTGACAGGGTCTTTTTCTGCAGCGGCGGTGCATGTGACCCTGCGCACGGTCGGCCATGGCGCCTTCGTCAGAGGTGGGGTCATGCCCCGTCAGGTGGGTCTGACAGGTGGATCATCCACAGATGACAGAAAGCGCTTGCTCGGGCTTCTACAGTCGGACAAGCGTTGACTGACGGCCCCGGCCGTCGGCACGTGACTGTCATCGCAACTTCACATGAGAAAGGATGAACCATGAACTGGGACCGTGTTGAAGGGAACTGGAAACAACTCAAAGGCAAGATCCAGGAAAGCTGGGGCAAGCTGACGGACGACGACTTCGATGCCATCGCCGGCAAGCGCGAGCAACTGGTCGGTCGCATTCAGGAGCGCTACGGCCTCGCCAAAGACGAGGCCGAAAAGCAGGTCGATACCTGGTGCAACAAGCGCTGAGCATCGTCCGGAGCCCGGGGGCTGACCGGCCCGGGCTCGCTTCGCGCGTGTCATCCGCCAAGGATGTCTTCGTTGCGTAAGGGGAGTCCGCATGAATACCTATACATGCGACCACTGTGGTGCAACAACGTATTTCGATCACGTGCAGTGTCTGGGGTGTGGGCACGTGCTTTCTTTCGTTCCAGATGAGTGCCGGGTCGCTGCCATGCGGCCCCTCGACGGGCAGACCTGGCGGGTGGCCGATACCCGCTCCATCGGAATGGCCAGACGCTACCGTCTGTGCCGCCATTACCGCGACAACGCTTTGTGCAACTGGGCCATCTGCGACGATGACCCCCACGACCTGTGCACATCCTGCCGCATGACCACCGTGGTGCCGGGCTTGTATCGGCAGGACTACCGCGCGCGTCTTTACACCATGGAGTCGGCCAAACGCCGACTCATCCTGAACCTCAGGCAGATGGCCCTGCCCTTGCTGCCGGGCGAGACTGGCCATCCCTTGCGCTTCGTTTTCATGGCCAGTCACGTGGGGGCGCCGCCTACCCTGAGCGGCCATCATGACGGGCCGATCACCGTGAACCTCGACGAGCCGCCGCTCTTGCCGCCAGCCGGCAAGCCGCAGGCGGCCGGCGAGCCCTCGCGCACGGTGCTCAGGCGGCTGCGACACGAGTCTGGCAACCACTATTGGCACGAAGCCTTCGAGGATTCGCCGCGAGAGCGCGAGCGCTTTCGCCAACTCTTTGGCGATGAACGCGAAGACCTGGAGGAAGCCATGCGGCGCCACCACAGCGGTCCGCCCAAAGACTGGCAAAGCCAATGGATCACGCCGGATGCCAGCGCCCACCCCTTGGAGGACTGGGCAGAAACCTGGGCGCACTACATGATGCTCAATGAACTCCAAAGCAGTCCGGGCCAGGATGGCGCCTGTCCATCCAACGTGGCGCCATCGGTGGGCCTGAAGTTGCGCTTCGTGCACGACACGGTCCGGCGGCTGGCCGTGTTGGGGTGAAGGAGGCGGCGAGTCCAGCCTTTACAGCGCCCTCACCCGCCCCGCCGGCACCGTCAGCACGAAGGTCGAGCCCTTGCCCTTCTCGCTGCTGATGCGCAGTTCGCCGCCATGGCGCTGGACCACATGCTTGACGATGGACAGCCCCAGTCCGGTGCCCCCCGTCTCGCGCGAGCGGCTGCCGTCCACACGGTAGAAACGCTCCGCGAGCCGGGGGATGTGCGCCATGTCGATGCCGGGGCCCCCATCCTTGACACTGAATTCGGCACCGCCATCGGGCAGCATCGTCCAGCACACCTCGATGGGCGCGCCTTCGGGTGTGTAGCGAACGGCGTTGGAGACCAGATTGCCCATGGCGCTGAGCCATTCGGTCTCGACCCCCGCAATCTCGATGGAGCGGCCCTGTGTGTCGACGACGAACCGCAAGGGATGACGGCCAGCCGACAAGGCCTGGGCATCGTTCTCGACATGCCGCATGAGTTGGTCGATGCGCACCCAGCGATCGGCAGCCGGGCGCGGGCTGCTCTCGATCTGCGCCAGGGTCAGCAAGTCCGCCACCAGGCTTTGCATGCGCTCGGCCTGCTGGGCCATGAGCCCCATCACCCGCTCGCGTTCTTCGTCGCTCAAAGGCAGGGTGGCCATGGTTTCGATGAAGCCGCGCAGCACCGTCAGCGGCGTGCGGATTTCATGGGAGACGTTGGCCACAAAATCCCGGCGCATCGTGTCGGCGCGCTCGCGCTCGGTGATGTCCTGCGACTGAACGAGCTTGAGCCCCTCACCGTATTCGCGCACCTGGATCTGCAGCATCGTCATGGCGCCCCTGCTGCTCGGGCATTTGACTGGCTCGCGGTAGTCTTTCGACGCGAGGTACTGCACAAAGGCCGGCTGGCGCACGAGGTTGGTGACGCGCTGCCCCAGGTCGCGCTGCGGACTCAATCCGAAGTGATCGGCGGCGGCCGCGCTCATCCAGGTGATGTGCTCTTGCCGGTCCAGCAGCATCACGCCATTGGGCGAGGCCTCGATGGCCGACAGGAACTGCGCCAGCTTGGCCTGCTCGGCCGAGATCTGCTGATCCCGGATGCGCAAGACGCGCTCAACGCGGTGCGCCACTTCGCCCCAGATGCCTGGCAGCTGTGGTGCCTGGGCCTCCGGCGTGCGCAGCCAGTCGAGCAGGTGATGGCCTTTGAGGGTGTCCACCACGGCGACGCACAGCACGGCAATGGCCACGCCGGCGCCCGTCAGCAAAAAGGGATGCCCGAGACGGCCGCCCAGCCACCAGCCCAGGCCGCCGCCCGCGGCCGCGGTCAGCAGCCGCAGCGCCACGCGCGACAAGAACCATGATTTGCTTGATTCCACGTGCCGTTCTGAAGGGTTGATGAAGGAGGGGCCGCAGCCAATCAGGAGGGCTCGGCCTCAGAATGCTGTGTCAGTCGATAGCCGGCGCCACGCACCGTCTCGATCAGGTTCGATCGCTGCACGGCCTGCAAGGATTCACGCAGACGCTTGATGTGCACGTCCACCGTGCGCTCTTCGATGAACACATGATCGCCCCAGACCCGATCCAGCAATTGAGGACGGCTGTGCACCCGCTCCGGATGCGTCATCAAGAAGTGCAGCAGCTTGAACTCGGTTGGGCCGAGCCTGACCTCCTGCTCGCCCCGGCAAACCCGCCGCGTGGCCGGATCCAGCCGCAGGCCGCCCAGCTCCACTGCGGCATTCAGTGCCTGGGGCGCCTTGCGGCGCAGCACAGCGCGCACGCGCGCCAGCAGCTCCTTCGTCGAAAACGGCTTGGTCAGGTAGTCATCGGCGCCGGCATCCAGCCCTGCCACCTTGTCGACCTCTTCGGCGCGGGCCGTCAGCATGATGATGGGCAGCTCACGCGTGCGGGCGGCGCCACGCCAGCGTTTCGCGATGGCCAGGCCCGATTGGCCGGGCAGCATCCAGTCCAACAGGACGAGGTCAGGCAAGACCTTGTCGACCTCGGCCTGCGCGGCTTCGGCATCTTCGGCCAGCGCCACCTCGAAGCCCGAGTGACGCAGGTTCATGGCGATCAGCTCTGCGATCGCCGGTTCGTCTTCCACCACCAGCACACGGCTCATGATCCAGCCTTTTTCTTGATGAGTCTCACTTGATGATGGACGCGACCGTCTCGAGCGAGTTATGGCGCACGTCCGTTCCCTTGACGATGTAGATCACCTGCTCGGCCAGGTTCTTGGCATGGTCGCCCACGCGCTCGATGGCCTTGGCCACAAAGACCAGGTCGATGGACGCGGAGATCGTGCGCGGGTCTTCCATCATGTAGGTGATGAGCTTGCGCAGCAGGCCATCGAACTCGGCATCGATCTCGTTGTCTCGCTGGAGCACATCCAGGGCGGTCTGCGTGTCCAGACGGGCAAACGCATCCAGCGCCTTGCGCAGGGAGGCCGTGGCCAGCGAAGCCTCGAAGGACACATCGGCCACCGGCAGCCGCAACCGGCTCGACACGCCAGTGTTGATCAGGCGCTGCACCGTGCGCGCGATCCGGGCGGCCTCATCGCCCACCCGCTCGAGGTTGCCGACGGTCTTGGAAATGGCAATCAAGAGACGCAGGTCCCGGGCCGTGGGCTGGCGGCGCGCGATGATGGTCGACAGGTCCGCGTCGATGTCGATGTCCATCCTGTTGACGCGCTCTTCCTGTAGCAGGACCTGGGTCGCGGCCTCCCCACTGAAATGGGTCAGCGCGTGGATGGCCTGTGCCACCTGCGATTCCACCAGGCCGCCCATTTCCAGCACGCGCGTGGAAATGGCGCCAAGCTCGGCGTCAAACTGGCTGGAAAGGTGCTTGTCAGACATGGGCGGTCTCCTTGTTCCTTGGGGCCGGCATCAGCCGAAACGCCCGGTGATGTAGTCTTCCGTCTCTGTGCGCTGGGGCCGCATGAAGATGTCGGTGGTGGCACCGAACTCGATCAGCTCGCCCAGGTACATGTAGGCGGTGAAATCCGAGCAGCGCGCGGCCTGCTGCATGTTGTGCGTCACGATCAGCACGGTGTAGTCGTTCTTGAGCTCGTGGATGAGCTCTTCGATCTTGCCGGTCGATATCGGGTCCAGGGCCGAGCAAGGCTCGTCCAGCAGCAGCACTTCCGGCTTGATCGCGATGCCGCGCGCGATGCACAGGCGCTGCTGCTGTCCGCCCGACAGGCCC
>CAYPUS010000050.1:0-12227 GCA_964413815.1 uncultured Aquabacterium sp.
GTGCTCAGTGCGGCGATCTGGGCGGTGTCGAGGGCCTCGATGGACGCGGTGTTCAACACGCGCACGTTGGTCGTGCTCAGGGCCGAGATGCTGTCCGACTCAATGGCGGCGACCTGCAGCGTGTTGAGCGCGGCGACCTGGGCAGAGGTGAGCGCGGCAATGTCGCTGCTCTCCAGAGCGGCGATCTGCGAGCTGGTGAGGCCCGCGATCTGAACGGAGCTGATGGCGGCGACCTGGGCGGTGCTCAGCGCGGCGATCTGCTCGGTGTCCAGATTGCTCAAAGAAGCGGTGGACAGGGCGCGCACGGCCAGGGTGGTGAGCGCACCGATGTCGGTGGTCTCGATGGCGGCGACCTGGACGCTGCTCAGGGCGGCGACCTGGGCGGAGGTCAGCACGCCGATCTGGGCCGAGGTCAGCGCGGCGACTTGGTCGGTCGTCAGCCCTGCAATGGCGGCTGAGCCGATGGCGCGGATGGCCGCGGTGCTCAGTTGCGCCAGGTCGGTGGTTTCAAAGGCGGCCAGCTGCAGGCTGTTGAGCACGGCGACCTGGGCCGAGCTCAGCACGGCGGCGTCGGTGCTGTCGATGGCCGCGATCTGCTCGGTGCCCAGCGCGCGCGTCTGCGTGGTGGTCAGGGCCGCCGTTTGCGCGGTCGTCAGCGCAGCGATCTGGGCGGTGTCCAGCGCCGCGATGGCGTTGGTGTTGAACACGCGGATGTTGGTCGTGCTCAGCAGGCCGATGTCGGTCGTTTCGATGCCAGTGACCTGCGCCGAGTTGAGCGAGGCCACCTGGGCGGAGGTCAGCACGGCCATGTCCGAGCTTTCCAGCGCCGCGATGTGGCTGCTGCTGAGTCCGCTGAGCTGGGTGGAGGTCAGCGCGGCGATCTGGTTGGTGCCCATCGCTGCGATCTGGTCCGTCCCGAGACCACTGATCGCGGCGGTGCTGAGCGCGCGAACGGCCAGCGTCGACAGCGCCGGGATGTCCGTGGTCTCGATGGCGCCGATCTGCGTGCTGTTGAATGCGCCCAGCTGTGTGGTCGTCAGGCTGACCAACTGATGCGTGGTGAGCGCCGCAACCTGTTCCGTGTTGAACACAGCCAGCGTGGTGGTGGTCAGTGCCCGGATTCCCGCGGTTTCGATGGCGCCGATCTGCGCACTGTTGAGTGCGTCGACCTGCGCCGTGTTGAACGCCGCCCAGTCCTCGGTGTTGAGCGACGCGATGGCGGAAGTCGTCAGCGCTGCGATCTGCGTCGTCGAGAACTTAGGAATCAGTGAGGACATGGTCGATCCTTTTTGCTTCTTTATGGCGGCGTGAGGTCGGTGATCACGAAAGCGTGATCAGCTCGGGGTGGGCGGGCACAACCCACCCCGGCAAAAGCTGCCGCTGGGACCTCGTATCGGCCCAAACAGATGGTTACTTAAGCCGCGCATGGCCCAAACTCAAATAAGGGGCGCGTTCGGTTCATCGTTCACGAGTTTGGTGACGTCCGGATTCAGCAATTGCAGGCTGTTGGCATCGACCGAGGCCGTGGCGATCACCTCGGGCGCGGCGCCTTGGGTGAGCTCCGGCGGCAGCAGGTCTTCACCCCGGTCTGCCAGCAGGTCACCCGTGGAGACCCCCAGCGCTGGCGGCGTCGCACCGGCCGCGCCTGTCGCGGCGCCCGCCGGGTTGGCCCCGGCATCCGCCAACAGGCCGGGCAGGGGCGGCGGCGCGTTGCCGGGATCCGAAATCCCGAGCAGGGCGTTCGGGTCGGTGCCTGCCACCACGGACGCATCCTTGGCGAACCAGACATCGGCCATTTCGTGCGTGGCGCCGTCGGCGGTCTTGTAGTCGGCGACCAGGCCCAGCATGTTGCCGTTGTCCATGGTGGTGCCGGCCACGGCGCCCAGGTTCAGCTCGATGATGCCCAGGCTGCTCAGGTCGACCAGCTCGCCTTCGTCGGTGATGCCGTTGCTGTTGCGGTCCACCCAGACCTTCAGGTCGGCGAAGTTGGCGTCTTCCGCGGTGAGCTTGCCATCGCCATTCGTGTCTTCCGCACGCATGGCGGTGAAGCCGTCGCCGGCGCGCTGGCCATTGGCCAGGCGGGTGGCGCCACCGAAGAGCTCGGTGCCGTCGTTGATGATCCCGTCCTTGTTGCGGTCCATCACCAGCAGGCCGTCACCAGCGCCGACCCAGCCGCGCGCGGTGCTGGTGTTGCCCGTCGCGTTCAGGTCGAAGGTCACGCCGTGCGAGGCGCTCAGGGTCTGGATGCCATTGCCATCCAGGTCCAGCACAACCGGCGTCGAGGCCACGAGCGTGTCGACCTGCTCGTCGCTCATCACCGCGACCTGCGACGTCGTCAGCGCCACGGCCTGCGTGATCGACAGGGCGGCGATGTCGGTGGTCTCCATGGCCATGATCTGGTCGGTGGTCAGGGCCTGGATCTGCGTGGTGGTGAAGACGCGGAACTGCTCGGTGGTCATCGCGGCGAAGGCATCGGTGTTGATCGATGCGATCTGAGCGGTGTTCAGGGCGCGGATGTCCTGCGAGGTCAGCACGCTGATGTGCACGGTGTCGAGCGAGCTGATCACATCCGTGCTCAGCGAGGCCACCTGGGTCGAGGTGAAGGCCTTGAGGTCGGCCGTCTCGATCGCCTGGAAGTGCTCGGTCGTCAGCGCCTGCAGCTGCGCGGTGGTCATCGCCACGAACTGCTGGCTGCTCAGGGCCACGATCTGGTCGGTGGTGAGCGCGCCGAGGTTGTCCGTGCTGATGGCCTGCACCTGCGCGGTGTTCAGGGCGCGGATGTCGGTGGTCTCGATGGCGGCGATCTGCTCACTGTTGAGGACGCGGATCTGCGTCGTGCTCAGGGCATTGATCTGCGCCGTGCTGAAGGCGGCGATCTGCTCGGTCGTCAGCGCCGCGGCGGCGGCCGTGTTGAAGGCACGCACCGCGATCGTGCCCAGGCCGGCCAGGTCGGTGGTCTGGATGGCCGCCACCTGATCGGTGTTGAGCGAGGCGATCTGCGTGCTCGACAGCGCACCCAGCTGCGTCGAGTTCAAGGCCTCGATCTGCTCGGTGCTCAGTGCCGACAGGCCCGTGGTCGTCAGCGCGCGGATGGACGCGGTGTTGAGCACGGCGATCTGGTCGCTGGTCAGCGCATTGATCTGGGTGCTGGTGAAGGCCGCGATCTGCGCGGTCTTGAACGTGGCCAGGTCAGTGGTCTCGATCGCGGTGACCTGCTCCGTGTTCAGCGCGGCCATCTGCTTGCTGTTGAGAGCGCCCAGTTGTGCCGAGTTGAGCACCACGATCTGATCGGTCGTCAGCGCGGCGACGGCGGACGTCGTCAGCGCGCGCACCATCGCGGTGTTGAAGCCGGCCAGGTCCACCGTCTCGATGGCGGCGACCTGATCGGTGTTCAGCGCCGCGACCTGCGTGCTGCTGAGGGCGCCGATCTGGGCCGAACTCAGGGCGGCGATCTGGTCGGTGCTCAGGGCCGAGATGCCCACGGTGTTGATGGCCCGCACGCTGGCGGTGGACAGCACGCCCAGCTGGCTGGTCGTGATGGCCGTCAGCTGCTGCGTGTTGAAGGCGGCGATCTGCGCGGTGCTCATCGCCACCAGGTCGGTGGTCTCGATGGCGGCCACCTGCTCGGTGTTCAGCCCGGCGACCTGGGCCGAGCTCAAAGCCCGGAACTGCGAGGTCGTCAGCGCCGCGATCTGCTCGGTCGTCATCGCCGAGATCGTCGCGGTGTTGAACGCGCGCACGGCCAGGGTGCCCAGGGCCCCGATGTCGGCCGTCTCGATGGCCGCAACCTGCTCGGTGTTGAGCGCCACGGCCTGGGCGCTGCTCAGCGCGCCCACCTGGGCGGAGTTCAGGGCGGCGATCTGCTCATCCGACAGCGCGGCGATGTTCGCGGTGTTGAGCGAACGCACGGCCGCGGTGCTCAGCACACCGATCTGGTTGGTGTCCAGCGCACTGACTTGCAGGGTGTTGAAGGCGGCCACCTGCAGCGTGCTCATCGCGGCCAGGTCTGCGGTCTGGATGGCGTTGACATGGTCGCTGGTGAGCGCGCGGATCTGCGTGGTCGACAGCGCCGCCACCTGCGCGGTGTTCATCTCGGCAAGCTGCTCGGTGGTCAGCGCATTGACGGCGGCGGTGCTCAAGGCCCGCACGGACAGGGTGCCCAGCGCCTTGATGTCATCGGTCTCGATCGCCGCCACCTGCGAGGAGGTCAGCGTGGCGATCTGGCGGCTGGTCAGCGCGGCGACCTGGGCCGAGCTGAACGCGGCCACTTGATCCGAGGTCAGCGCCGCGGTGTAGGCGGTGTTCATCGCGCGCACCGCCAGGGTCGACAGGTGGCCGATCTGATCGGTGGTCAGCGAAGCCAGCTGCGCCGAGTTCAAGGCGGCCACATGCAGCGACGACAGCACGGCGACATCGGTCGTCTCGATGGCCGAGATCTGATCGGTGTTCATCGCGGCGACCTGCGTGCTCGACAGCGCCGCGATCTGGGCCGTGTTGAAGGCCGCGACCTGATCGCTGGTCAAGGCGTGGATGGCCGCGGTGTTGAAGGCGCGCACCGACAGGGTGCCCAGCGCACCGATGTCATCGGTCTCGATGGCCGAGGCCTGCGCGGTGTTCAGGGCGGCGACCTGGGTGCTGCTGAGGCCGCCCACCTGGGCGGACGTCAGGGCCGCCACTTGATCGGACGTCAGCGCGGCCACATTGGTCGTGTTGAGCGCGCGCAGCGTCTGGGTGGCCAGCATGCTCAACTGCTCGGTGGTCAGCGCGGCGACCTGGGACGTGTTGAAGGCCACGATCTGGGTCGAGGCCAGGGCGACGATGTCTTGCGTCTCGATGGCCTCGATCTGCTCGGTGTTGAGCGCGCCGATCTGGCGGCTGGTCAGCGCGGCCAGCTGGCTGGAGTTCAGTCCGGCGATCTGCTCGGTCGTCAGCGCCGCCATGGCGTTGGTGCCGAAGGCGCGCACGGCCAGGGTGCTGAGCACCTGGATCTGGTCCGTGGTCAGGGCCGAAGCCTGGTTGGTGTTGAACATGGCCAGCTGAGCCGTGCTCATCACGGCCAGATCGCGGGTCTCCAGCGCCGCGATCTGGTCGGTGCTGAGGCCGGCGATCTGGGTCGTGCTCAGGGCATTGACCTGCAGGGTGCTCAGGACCTGAATCTGATCGGTGGTCAGGCTGTTGATGCCGGCGGTGTTCAGGGCCCGCACCGACAGGGTGCCGAGCGAGCCGATGTCGACCGTCTCGATGGCCGACAGTTGCTCGGTGCTGAGCGCGGCGACCTGGCGGCTGGTCATGGCACCGAGCTGGCTGGCGCTCAAAGCGGCGATCTGCTCGGTGGTCAGCGCGGCGGTGGCATCGGTGCTGAAGGCACGCACGGCCTGGGTGCTGAGCACCTCGATCTGGTCGGTGGTCAGCGCCGTGACCTGATTCGTGTTGAACGCGGCCACCTGGGCGGTGCTCATGGCGGCCAGGTCACGGGTTTCCAGTGCGGCGATCTGATCGGAGTTGATGGCGCCGATCTGCGTCGTGCTCAGGGCATTGACCTGCAGCGTGTTGAGCGCCTGGATCTGGTCGGTGGTCAGGCCGCTGATGCCGACGCTGTTGAGGGCGCGCACGGCCAGGGTGTTCAGGGCACCGATGTCCGCCGTCTCGATGGCCGAGACCTGATCGGAGTTCAACGCGGCGACCTGGGCGCTGCCCAGCACGCCAACTTGCGCGGAGCTCAGGCCGGCGATCTGTTCGGTCGTCAGGGCGCTCAGGTGGTTGGTGTTGAGCGCGCGGGTGGCCGCGGTGCTCAGCACGCCGATCTGGTCGGTGCTCAGGGCCACGACCTGCTCGGTGGTGAAGGACGCGACCTGCAGCGTGTTCATGGCCTTCAGATCGGTGGTCTCGATGGCGTTGACGTGCTCGCTGGTCAGAGCGCGGATCTGCGTGGTCGTCAGCGCGGCGACCTGCGCCGTGCTCATCTCGGCCAACTGCTCGGTCGTCAGGGCATGGACGGCTGCGGTGCTGATGGCACGCACGGCCGCGGTGTCCAGGGCGCGGATGTCAGCGGTCTCGATGGCCGAGATCTGCTCGGAGGTCAGCATGCCGACCTGGCGGCTGGTCAGGGCGCCGATCTGGGCCGAGGTCATGGCCGCCAGTTGATCGGTGGTCAGCGATGCGACGTGCGTGGTGTTGATCGCGCGCACGGCCACCGTCGTCAGGCGCTCGACCTGTTCGGTGGTCATGGCCGCCAGTTGGGCGGAGTTCATCGCCGCGACCTGCGTCGAGGACAGCACGGCCACGTCCACCGTCTCGATGACGGAGATCTGTTCGGAATTCAGGGCGCGCACCTGCGTGCTCGTCAGCGCGCCGACTTGCGCCGTGTTGAACGCGGCGATCTGCTCGGTGGTCATGCCGCCGATCGCAGAGGTGTTGAAGGCGCGCACGGACACGGTGCTGAGCGCGCCCATGTCAACCGTCTCGATGGCCGAGGCCTGGTCGCTGTTCAGGGCCCCGATCTGGGCGCTGGTGAGCGCACCCACTTGCGTGGAGCTCAAGGCGGCGATCTGCTCGGAGGTCAGGGCGCTGGTCGTGACAGTGTTGAAGGCGCGCAGGGCATTGGTGCCCAGCACATTGATCTGATCGGTGGTCAGCGCGCTGACCTGGGCGGTGTTGAGCGCGGCAGCCTGCAGCGACGAGATCACCGCGACATCGGCGGTCTCGATGGCCGAGACCTGCTCGGTGTTCAGGGCGCGCACCTGGTTGCTGGAGAGGGACGCGATCTGCGCGGTGTTGAACGCGGCGATCTGGTCGGTCGTCAGCGCCTGCACGGCGGCGGTGTTGAGGGCGCGCACGGCCAGGGTGCCCAGGGCGCCGATGTCGTCGGTCTCGATGGCCGAGGCCTGAGCGGTGTTCAGGGCCGCGATCTGGGTGCTGCTGAGCGCGCCGACCTGGGCGGAGGTCAGGGCGGCAATCTGCTCGGAGCTGAGCGCCGCGGTGTTGACCGTGTTGAGCGCACGCAGGGTCTGGGTGGCCAGGGCCTGGATCTGCTCGGTGGTCAGGGCGGCGGCCTGGGCCGTGTTGAAGGCCACGATCTGGGTCGAGGCCAGGGCGACGAGGTCCTGCGTCTCGATGGCGGCGATCTGCTCGGTGTTGAGCGCGCCGATCTGGCGCGTGGTCAGCGAGGCGAGCTGGCTGGAGTTCAGCGCGGCGATCTGGTCCGTGGTCAGCGCGGCGGTGGCGTTGGTGTTGAACGCACGCACGGCCTGGGTGCTGAGCGCCTGGATCTGATCGGTGGTCAAGGCCGAGGCCTGCTCGGTGTTGAGTGCCGCCAGCTGGGCGGTGCTCATGGCCACCAGGTCACGCGTTTCCAGCGCCGCGATCTGATCGGTGTTGATGGCGGCGATCTGGGTCGTGCTCAGCGCATTGACCTGCAGGGTGTTCAGCAGCTGGATCTGATCGGTGGTCAGGCCACTGATGCCGGCGGAGCTCAGGGCGCGCACGGCCAGGGTGCCCAGGGCGCCGATGTCCGTGGTCTCGATGGCCGAGACCTGATCGGAGTTCAGGGCCGCCACCTGCGTGCTGGCCAGGGCGCCGATCTGCGCCGAGCTCAAGGCGGCGATCTGCTCCGAGGTCAGCGCCGACATGTTGACGGTGTTGATCGCGCGCACGGCCGCCGTGCTGAGCAGGGCGATCTGGTCGGTGGTCAGGGCGCTGATCTGCGCCGTGTTCAGCGCGGCGATGTGGGCCGTGTTCAGGGCGCGGATGTCGACCGTCTCGATGGCCGAGATCTGCTCGGTGTTCATGGCCGCCACCTGGGCCGTGTTCATCGCGGCCAGCTGCGAGGTGCTCATCGCGGCGATCTGCTCGGTCGTCAGCGCCGCGACGTTGGCGGTGTTGATGCTGCGGATGGCCAGGGTGTTGAAGGCGGCGAAGTCGCTGGTCTCAATGGCCGAGATCTGCTCGGTGTTGAGTGAGCCGACCTGCAGGCTGTTGAGCACGCCGGCCTGGGCCGAGCTCAGTGCCGAAAGCTGATCGGTGTTCATGGCCGAGACCTGTCCGCTGCTCAAGGCGCCCACCTGCGTGGTGCTGAGCGCGCTGACCTGATCGCTGAGCAGGGCGTTGACGGCCGCGGTGCTGAAGGCACGCACGCCGGCGGTGCTCAGCGCGGCCATGTCGGTGGTCGTGATGGCCGAGGCCTGGTCGGTGTTCAGCGCCGAGATCTGCGTGGTCGTCAGCGCCCCGATCTGGGCCGAGGTCATGGCCTCGATCTGATCGGAGGTGAGGGCGGCGATCGCATCGCTCTTGAGCGCGCGGACCGCGGCCGTGGACAGCACGGCGATCTGGTTGGTGTCCAGCGCGCTCAACTGGCTGGTGGTCAGCGACGCGGCCTGGGCCGAGGTGAGCACGCGCACGTCCATGGTCTCGATGACCAGGGCCTGCTCGGTCGTCATGGCCGGCAGCTGGGTGGTCGTCAGCGCGGCGACCTGCGCCGTGTTGAGTGCGGCGACCTGGTCGGTCGTCAGCGCGGCGATGGCGCTGGTCGACAGGGCGCGGATGCCCAAGGTGCTGATCGCACCGATGTCGGCAGTCTCAATGGCCGAGACCTGGTCGGTGTTCAGCGCGGCGATGCTGGTTGAGGTCAGCACGCCGACCTGGGCGGAGTTCAGCGCGGCGAACTGGTCGCTGTTCATCGCCACGATCTGCTGGGTCGCGATCGCGGCCACCTGCGTGGTGCTCAGGGCGGCGATCTGCTCGGTCGTGATGGCGCCCACGGCCGAAGAGCTCAGCGCGCGGATGGCGGCGGTGCTGATCGCGCTGATGTCGGCGGTCTCGATGGCGCCGATCTGCTCGCTGTTCAGGGCATTGATCTGCGTGGTGCTCAATGCGCCGATCTGGCGGGACGTGAGGGCTTCGACCTGCTCGGTGGTCAGGGCGGCGATGCCGGCGGTGTTGATCGCGCGCAGGCTCAGGGTGTTGAGCGCGGCGATGTCAGCGGTCTCGATGGCCGAGATCTGCTCGGTGTTGAGCGCGGCGACCTGCAGGGAGTTCAGCACACCCACCTGGGCCGAGCTGAGCGCCGCGACGTTGTCGCTGCTGAGCGCGGCGGCCTGCGTGCTGCCCAGGCCGGCGATCTGCGTCGTGCTCATCACCGAGATCTGCTCGGAGGTCAGCGCCGCAACGGCCCCGGTCGAGAGCGCGCGCACGGCGGCCGAGTTCAGGCCGACGATGTCGGTGGTCTCGATGGCTTCGACCTGCGCCGAGTTCAGGTTGGCGACCTGGGTGGTGCTCAGCGCCCCGATCTGGGCCGAGTTCAGCACGGCGATCTGCTCGGTCGTCAGCGCGGCAATGGCCGCGGTCGACAAGGCGCGCACCGCCAGGGTGCTCAGGGCACGGAAGTCTTCCGTCTCGATGGCCGAGATCTGCTCGGTGTTCAGCGCATTGATCTGCTGCGTGTTCAAGGCGGCGATCTGCGCGGAAGACATGGCCACCAACTGATCCGTCGTCAGCGCGGCGGCCTGTGTCGTGCTCAGGTAGCTCGTCTGGGCCGTGCTCAGGGCGGAGGTCTGATCGGTGGTCAGCGAAGCGATGGCCGCGGTGTTCAGCGCGCGGATGCCCAGGCTGTTGAGCACAGCCAGGTCCGTGCTCTCGATGGCCGAGGTCTGCTCCGTGTTCAGCACGGCGATCTGCGTGGTGCGCAGCGCGGACACCTGGGCCGTGGTGAGGGCGGCGATCTGATCGGTGGTCAGGGCGGCCGTGGCGGCGGTGTTGAAGGCGCGCGTGGCCGAGGTGCTCAGCACCTGGATCTGCTCGGTCGTCAGCGAGCTCACCTGCAGCGTGTTGAGCGCGGCGAACTGCGTGCTCGTCATCGCGGCCAGGTCACCGGTCTCGATGGCGGCCAGCTGTTCGGTGGTCAGGGCGGCGATCTGGTTGGTGTTGAGCGCGGCCAGCTGGGCCGAGTTCAGCGCGACGATCTGGTCGGTCGTCAGCGCGGCGACGGCAGCCGTGTTGAAGGCGGCCATGGCGGCCGTGTTCATCGCGACGATGTCCTGCGTCTCGATGGACGAGACCTGATCGGTGTTCAGCGCGGCGACCTGCAGCGTGGTGAGGCTGCCGACGTGGGCGCTGGTCAAGGCGGCGATCTGCTCGGTCGTCAGGCCGGTGACCGTCACGCTGTTGAAGGCACGCACATCCAGCGTGTCCAGCGCCGAGATCTGCTCGGTGGTCAGCGCCGCGACCTGCGTAGTCGTCAGCGTGGCGATCTGGGCGCTGCTCATGGCGGCCAGGTCGCTGCTTTCAATGGCGGAGACCTGTTCCGAGGTCAGTGCACGGATCTGGCTGGTCGACATCGCGCCCAGTTGCGCGGAGCTCAGGCCCGCCACCTGTTCGCTCGTCAAAGCGGACACGGCGGCCGTGTTGAGCGCGCGCACGCTGGCGGTGTTCAGCGCGGCGATGGCCGTGGTGTTGATCGTGGTGATCTGCTCGGTGTTGAGCGCGCCCACCTGGCGCGTGTCGAGCGCGGCGATCTGCGTCGTGCTCATCGCCTCGACCTGTTCCGTGGTCAGGGCGGCCACGCTGGCCGTGCTGAATGCACGCACCGCGTTCGAGCTCAGTACCGACATCTGCTCGGTGGTCAGGCCGCGGATCTGCTCGGTGTTGAAGACGGCGATCTGTGCGGAATTCATCGCCGGCAGGTCGACGGTCTCGATGGCCGCGATCTGCTCGGTGGTCAGTGCCTTGACCTGGGTGGTGCCCAGTGCCGTGAGCTGCGTGCTGCTCACGGCGGCGATCTGCTCGGTGTTCAAGGCGGCCACGCTGGCCGTATTCAGGCTGCGCATCACCAGCGTGTTCAGCGCGGCGATGTCCGAAGTCTCGATGGCGGCGATCTGCTCGGTGGTCAGCACGCCCATCTGCGCTGTGGTCAGCGACTGGAAGTGGGCGGTGTTGAGCGCCGCGATCTGCTCTGTCGTCAGCGCGGCCAGGGCGGCCGAGGTGATGGCCCGCAGGTCCGCGGTGTCCACGGCGGCCAGCTGCTCGGTGGTCAGCGCCTTGATCTGATCCGTGTTGAACAGCACCCAGTCGGCGGTGTTCAAGTTGGCGATGGTTTGGGTGCTCAGTGCCTGAACATGTGCCGTCGACAGCAGCGGGATCAGAGAAGCCATGTTTTTCGAACCTCTTGTGGCATTCGCTGCGCCCCTCCCTGCCTTTCTTGAAAAGGCTCACGCAAGGCACCAGCAAACAGAAAATGAATCTCGGCAGAGGCTAAGTCGGAGACCTGGCCTGCGATGGGCAAATAAACCGGGCTTGAACGGACAGTTCTTTCCCGGGGGCTTCGACACCGCATCGAGTTATCGGACCGCGTCTGAATGCCTTGATGGTGGCCGGGCGAGGTGAGGGCGGCTTCGCGTAATTCCCGATGAGAAAGCGCGGCAAACCGCACGGCCGGGTGCCGTGCATGACGTTGTTCGTGCAATGGGTGGCTGCTTTCGGCGCGGCATGAAGCGCCCGCCAGGCCGCCAGCAGGCGTGCCTGGATCGCCTTCTCAGGGCAGTCTTGTCTGGCAGGCTCAGGGCGCCGGGGGCAGGGCGGCCACCTGGGCTTCGATGCCCAGCCAGGCGCGCGCGACCTGGGCCAGGTGCGCGGGCTCGCCGCTGCTCCAGAAGGCCAGTCGCCCCGAGGAGGCTGGCCGGCCGCCTTGCCTGTCTTCGGCCTGGGTGGCGCACAGCCGTGCGGTGTGCACGGCCACGGCGCTGGCCGTGTCGATGATGTCGACATCCTTGCCCAGCACCTGCTGGAACAGCGGGGTGATGAAGGGGTAGTGGGTGCAGCCGAGCACCACGGTGTCCACCCCGTTTTGGATCAGAGGCTGGGCGAAGCCGGAGACGAGTTCGCGCAGGGCCGGCGAGTCGAGCTGACCTTTTTCGATCTCGCGGGCCAGGCCGGGGCAGGGCTGGGCCACGATCAGCCCCTGGCGGCCATGCGCCTCGATCAATCTTCTGTATTTGTCGCTGGCCAGGGTCGCGGGGGTGGCCAGCACGCCGACCCGCTTGTTGCGCGAGCGTGCCACGGCCGGTTTGACGCCCGGCTCCACGCCCACGATGGGCACGCCCGGATGCAGAGGGCGCAGGACATGGATGGCCGCGGCCGTGGCGGTGTTGCAGGCCACGACGATGGCATCGACCTGCCGGGTGAGCAGGAAGTCGCAGATGTGACGGGAGCGCGCCAGGATGAAGTCGACGTCCCGC